>JAICXR010000157.1 GCA_025980355.1 Chloroflexota bacterium
ACGATGCCGAAGGCGGCACGCACCGCACTTGTGGCGGCAAATTGCCAGTTTGCCGGGACTGGTGGGGACTCCGTTCCCTCCATCACCGCCGCACGTTCACCAAGTAGGGCCATGGCGCGAATCCTCTCTTTGTGTGTCCGTCTCAGCCGAGATTTCGGCCGGGATGTTTGCTGTTTCTGCCGCCTGGTCGTTCGCGGGCGGCGCGACCTCGCCGTCTGCGTCGCCGCGCCGGAGGCGATCTTCGGTCGCCCGATCCGGCGGTACGGGCGGGCGACCGGCGACGGTCCCCCCGTTCCCCTGCATTGCCCAGTTCACGAGCAGCACCCAGCCGGCGACCATCAGCACGACCAGCCCGCCCCAGAGCAGCCACGACATCCACACCCCGCCGAACCCCGCACCCATCATCGTGTCGCCTCCTTCACCGGCGATCGCCGGCCGACCACGCCGGACTATCACCGCGGACGGTCAATACGGCGGCTGAGCGGGGTAAACGGTCGGTAAAAGGCGTCGCCGGGACCCTGGAGGCGACCGCCCCCGCCCGTCCGCGCCGTTTACCCGCCTTTTACGAGCGCATACCCCAGTTCTAACGCCGGCATCCGACCCTGTGTCCAGATGCCGGAGACCAAGTGACGGGAGCCGGCAGTAGCGAAGGGAGACCCGATCATGTCCGCCATCCTCACCACGCCTCGGGAGACGACGATCCCCGACCCTCCGCTCGCGCGTTTCCTCTTCTCCGACGCGCGGATGGCGCCGGTCTGGACGGTCGTCCGCCTCTACGTCGGCTGGCAGTGGCTCACCGCCGGCTGGGGCAAGCTCACCGGCGCCGAGGCCGGCTGGGTCGACGCCAAGGCCGGCACGGGCATGGCCGGCTTCGTCGCCGGCGCCCTCAAGAACAGCACGGGCGCCCACGCCAGCGTCCAGCCCTACTACGCCTGGTTCCTGCAGCACTTCGTGCAGCCCTACCCGGGACCCTGGGCCTACGCCATCACCTTCGGCGAGGTCCTCGTCGGCCTGGGCTTGATCGTCGGCCTCTTCACCGGCGTCGCCGCGTTCTTCGGCGGGCTGCTGAACGCCAACTACCTGCTGGCGGGCGCCGTCAGCACCAACCCGGCGCTCTTCATCCTGGCGACGGGGCTGGTGCTCGCCTGGAAGGTCGCCGGGCTGATCGGCCTGGACCGCTTCGCCCTGCCCCTGCTGGGCGTGCCCGGCGCCCCCGGCAAGCTCTTCCGCCGGTCGCCAACGACGGCCGCCGTCACGACCAGCGCCGTCTGACCAGCCCACTCGGCAAGTCGAGGGGGCGCCCTCCGACCGGAGGGCGCCCCCTTGTTGCTGCGGCAACGGGCAAGCCCGCATTCACGTCCCATTTACCGACGACAACCGGTCGCGCAACGGAAGGCTGCCATGCTGGACATGCCATCGGTGATCGGCACACCGGCCTGGATACCAGGCCCCGCCAAAGGAGGAACCATGAACGGGTTATTGAGAGCGGAGCGCGACATCTTCCGCGACCGCCTGTCACGGATGAGGGTTCCGGTCCATCTGCTGGTCTTCACGCGCGGCGAGGGGAGCCGCGCCGCCGCCGCTCGACAACTCGGGCGAGAGTTGCGGACGCTGTCTCCCGACGTCCAGCTGGAGCTCCACGACGTCGACGCCAACCCGCTGCTGGCCGCCCGGTACGGCATCGGCCGGACACCGGCGTTCGCGCTCCTGACCGGGGGCGTGATCATCGAGGACACGTGCATCCGCTTCTACGGTCTGCCGGAGGGCGCGGTGCGGGCGGACCTGGTCGACAGTATGGTAGCCCTGGGCGGGGGCGATCGGACCACAATGGAGGGGAGGAGAGCGCATGCCTAGCGAACCGGTGGCGCAGAGCGGTCGGAAGGTGGCAGACGAAGTATCGTCGGCACGCGATGGTCGGCGCGTCCTCGTCGCCCTCGACGGGCCCGCCGGTGACGCCGTGCTGCCTGACGCCGTCCACCTGGCCCGATGCCTCGGCGGCTCCCTCCTACTGGCGCGCGTCATGCCGTCGGGCAGCACCGAGTCGACGATCCAGCTCGCTCGGGATTGGCTCGAACGGCTGGCCCGATCGGCGCGGGCGCGGGGCGTCGCCGGGTCGGTCGTCCTCCTACAGGGGGAGCCGACGGAGCAGCTCCTGGGCTATACGCTGGGGAACGGCATCGCCGCCCTCGCGCTGGGGAGTCGCGGCGAGTGGGGGAAGGACGGCGGACTCTACGGGAGCGTGGCCGATGCCATCATCCGGCAGTCGCCCGTGCCGGTCCTCGTGCGCCGCTCGCCGGCCGGGCGGGCGCCGGCCGTCCCGGCCCGCTTCCGGCGGGTGCTGGTGCCGCTGGACGGCTCGCGGCTGGCCGAGCGCGCCGTGCCCGACGCCCTGACGCTGGCCAGGGCCAGCGCCGGCCGTGTGATGCTCGTGCAGGCCGTCGCCGAGCGGAGACCCTTCGTCAAAGGGGGGAGCGGCGAACTGGTCGCACGGGAACTACAGGCGGCCGGCGAGTACCTCGCCTCGGTACGGGAGCGCCATTGGCACTCGGGGGTGCCGATGGAGACGACGGTGCATCTGGGCTGTCCGGCCGAGGTGATCCGCTGGGTCGCGCAGGAAACGGCGGCCGATCTCGTGGTCATGGCCACCCGCGGTAGGAGTGGGCTGTGCCGCGAGCAACTGGGGAGCGTGTCGCTCGATGCGCTGCAAGGTGAGGCGCCGCTGCTGCTGCGCCCGCCCACCGCCGTCGGTACCTGGGAAGACCGCTCGCCCGCGCCGGGGAGAGCGTCAGCGCGGGGTTCCCTCCCCTCTAACATATCTCTAGTTGACAGGTACTCACTCAACTAGGATACTAAGGCACGGGTCAAGATTGCCGCCCCACCAGAGCGGGCAGCGCCGGACCCAACCGCCCCCAGGAGAGGAAATTCCACAGCTATGGCAGTACCAGACACTTTTGAGGCCATCGGGCAAGACAAGATCGACCACATTCCGTCGATCCTCCCGGTCGTGCCCTTGCGCGGCACGCTTGCCTTCCCGCGCATCCCGATGCCGATGATGGCCGGCCGTGAAGGGTCGCGCCGGGCGCTGGCCGAAGTCGCGGAGTCGGCGGAGAAGTTGGTGTTGCTCGTCGCCCAGAAAGAGCGCGAGAAGGACAAGATCGGCGCCGGCGACCTCTACGATGTCGGCACGGTCGCCAAGGTGCTGCAGCTCTATGCCGCGCCGAACGGCGTGCTCAACTTCGTGATCCAGGGCTACGCCCGCGCTCGCGTGCGCTGGTACAACCAGTACGAGCCGAGCATTACGGCGACCATCGAAGTGATCCCGGAGCCGGAAGAGCGCACCCCGCGCATCGAAGCCTTGCAGCGCGAGGTCCAGGGGCTGATCCGCCGCTACGTCGAGTTGGACGGCGCGATCCCGGAAGAGGCCGCGCAGTGGGTCAGCAAGATCGATGACCCCAACCTGCTGGCCGACCTCGTCGCCGCCTTCGTGCCCGAGCTGACGGTCGAGCAGAAGCAGCAGGCGCTGGAAGCGGTCGAACTGGAGCCGCGTCTGCGCCACGTCATCACGCTCTTGAACGATCAGATCGAGATCCTGGCGATCAAGGCCAAGATCCACGGCGAGATCAAGCAAGGCATGGAAAAGACGCAGCGCGAGTACCTGCTGCGCGAGCAGATGAAGGCGATCCAGAAGGAGCTCAACGGCGACGCCGAAGGTAGCGAGACGGACCAACTGCGCAAGCAGATCGCCGAGGCCAACATGCCGGAAGAGGTCCAGAAGAAGGCCGAGAAGGAAGTCGCCCGCCTGGAGGCGATGCCGCAAGGCTCGCCGGAAACGGGCATGATCCGCAGCTACATCGATACCTTGCTGGCCCTGCCCTGGTCGAAGGAGACCGAGGACCGCCTGGACATCAGCGAGGCATCCCAGGTGCTGGACGACGAGCACTACGGCCTGGGCAAGGTCAAGGACCGCATCCTGGAGCACCTGGCCGTGCGTAAGCTCGCGCCCGAACTGCGGACGCCGATCCTCTGCTTCGTCGGCCCTCCGGGCGTCGGCAAGACGAGCCTCGCCAAGTCCATCGCCCGGGCGCTCGGGCGCCAGTCGGTGCGGATTTCGCTCGGCGGCGTCCACGACGAGGCCGAGATTCGCGGCCACCGCCGCACCTACATCGGCTCCATGCCGGGCCGGATCATCCAGGGCATGAAGAATGCCGGCACCAAGAACCCGGTGTTCATCCTGGACGAGATCGACAAGGTCGGCGCCGACTTCCGCGGCGATCCGTCGGCGGCGCTGCTGGAGGTCCTGGACCCCGAGCAGAACAAAGACTTCGCCGACCACTACCTCGACGTGCCGTTCGACCTGTCGAAGGTGCTGTTCATCACCACCGCCAACCTGTTGGACACGGTGCCGGCGGCGCTGCGCGACCGCATGGAAATCATCCCGCTGGCCGGCTACACCGAGGTGGAGAAGGTGCAGATCGCCATTCGCCATCTCGTCCCCCGCCAGCTGAAGGAGCACGGCCTGACGGCAGAGCAGCTCACCTTCAGCAAGGAAGGGTTGGAGGCCGTCATCCGGGGCTATACCCGGGAGGCCGGCGTGCGGAGCCTGGAGCGCCAGATCGCCACCGTCGCCCGGAAAGTCGCCCGGCGGGTCGCCGAAGGCGATGCGTCGGCGACCACGGTGACACCGGAAAACCTGGCGGACTACCTCGGTCCCCGGAAGTTCACCGACAGCCTGAAAGAAGAGGCGGACGAGGTCGGTTTGGTCACCGGCCTGGCCTGGACGGAGACCGGCGGCGACGTGCTGACGGTCGAGGCGACGGTGATGGAAGGCGGCGAGGACGGCCAGTTGGGTCTCACCCTCACCGGCCAACTGGGCAACGTCATGCAGGAGTCGGCCCGCACGGCCCTCAGCTACGTGCGTTCGCACGCCCGCGCCCTGCACATCAACCCGGCGCTGTTCACCGGCCACTCGGTCCACGTCCACGTCCCGGCGGGCGCCATCCCCAAGGATGGCCCTTCGGCGGGCGTGACGATGGCGACGGCCCTGGCGTCGGCGCTCTCCGGTCGCGCCGTCAATCGCGACGTGGCGATGACCGGTGAGGTGACGTTGCGCGGACGGGTGCTGCCGATCGGCGGCCTCAAGGAAAAGGTGATGGCGGCGCACCGCTTCGGGGTGAGCACGGTGCTCTTCCCGAAGGAGAACGAGCGCGACCTGGAAGAGATTCCGGCCGACATCCGCGCCGACCTGCAACTGGTCCCGGTGGAGCGCGTGGAAGATGTCCTGTTCCGCGCCCTCCACCCGGAGACGGTGGAAGCGCCCGTCACGCTGAGCCGAGCGAGCTAGGCACGGATGAGGGGATGAGGAGTAACGGGGCGTAGCACTGAATCTCCCCCGTTCTCCTCATCGTCTCATCTGCCGATTTGGAGCTAACGAATAATGAATAATCAATTTATGCCCGAGGAGCCGCAATCCGGCGGCGAACTGCGCCGGGCACTGGCGGAGGCGCAGGCCGAGGCCACCCTCAATCGTGACCGTTTCCTGCGCTGCCGGGCCGATATGGACAACTTCAAGAAGCGGGTCGAGCGCCAGGCCGGCGACCAGTCGGCAGCGGCGAAGCGCAGCCTGCTCTTGAAAGTGCTCGGCGTGATGGATAATCTCGATCGCGCGTTGCACTACCAGACCGACGAAGCGCCGGGCCGCGATAGCCTGTTGACCGGCTTGCGCCTGACCTACTGGCAGTTCGGCCAACTGTTGCAACAAGAGGGGCTGCAGCAGATCCCGGCGGTTGGCCGGCCGTTCGACCCGCGCTTGCACGAGGCTGTGGACACGATATCTACGGACGAGCAGCCGGACGGCACGGTGCTGCAGGAGAGCCTGAAGGGGTACCTGCTCGGCAATGACGTGTTGCGCCCGGCGCGGGTGGTGGTGGCGTCGGCGCCCCGCCCGGATGCGCAGCGGGCGGAGCGCTAAGGCTCCCAAAGTGTTGGAAGAGGCGGTGTGCAGGCGTGGAATATAAGGACTATTACAAGGTCCTGGGCGTGTCCCGGAAGGCGACGGAGAAGGAGATCCGCGAGGCCTACCGTCGTCTGGCGCGTAAATCGCATCCCGACGTCAACCCCAACGACAAACGGGCGGAGGAGCGTTTCAAGGAGATCGGCGAGGCCTACGCGGTGCTCTCCGACGCGGAAAAGCGCCGCAAATACGATCAGGTCGGCCCGAGTTGGGACCCCTTCACCCGCGGCGCCGGTCGCACCACCACGCAGTCGCCGTTCACCCGCACCCGGCCGACCGCGGGCAGGGCCGGAAACGGCCGGGTGGATCTCGGTGACCTCGGAGACCTTGGCGGGAACGTCGGCGGGTCCGGTGGCCTGGGCGGCTTCAGCGACTTCTTCGAGAGCCTCTTCGGGCAGGGCAGCCGGACCAATAGCGCCGGCAGCGTCACGAACGGCCCACCGGCCGCCGCCGAGCAGCCGGTAGAGATCACGCTGGCCGAGGCCTACTCCGGCGTCGAGCGGCAGTTGGACGTAGAGACACCCGAGGCGTGCCCGATCTGCGGCGGCAGCGGCCGCTACAACGGGACCGTCTGCTACACCTGCAGCGGCACCGGCAAGCAGCTGCGATCGCGCCGGATCGAGGCGAAGATCCCCGCCGGTGTCGACACCGGGTCCCGTGTCGCCCTGCGCGGCGGAGGCGGCGCCGGCGACATCATCCTGCTCATCAACGTGCTCCCCGATCCCACCTTTCGCCGGGAAGACAGCAACCTGTACTGCGACGTTCCCGTCGACCTGACGACCGCGCTCCTCGGTGGCGAGGTGACGGTGCCCACGCCTGCCGGCAAACGCTTGCTCCTGAAGATCCCGGCCGAGAGCGCCAATGGCCAGCAGTTCGTGCTGCGCGGGCAGGGCATGCCGCGCCTGCAGGGCGGGGGTCGGGGCGACCTCTACGCCAAGCTCAGCGTGGTGCTGCCCCGCCACCTGACGGAACGCGAGCGCGAACTGTTTACGGAGCTGGCCCGCTCCCGCACCGCCGCCACCGCCGGAAGGTAGAGATTCCCTGCCATGGCACGTCGATCACCCTATCCCGACCTCGAGGTCGAGCGGCCCGAGGGCTGCACCGGAGCCAAGGAGGGCTGCTACGTCATCAGCGTGGCCGCCGAAATGTTGCAGGTCCACCCCCAGACGCTCCGCCATTACGAGCGCCTGGGCCTGGTGACGCCGGAGCGTACGAACGGCAACATCCGCCGCTACTCCGCGCGCGACATCGCCCGCCTGCGCCGCATCCAGCAACTCATGGAAGACCTGGGCGTCAACCTCGCCGGCGTCGAGGTGATCCTCAATATGCACGACAGTCTGGAGCAGTTGCGCCAGGACTACGAGCGCCAGCTCCAGGAGCAACGTGACACCTACGAAGCGGAGCTCCGCCGCCTGCGCGCGACCCTAGAGCGCGTGCAGCGGGAGCGAGAGCT
>JAICXR010000161.1 GCA_025980355.1 Chloroflexota bacterium
CCGGCTTGAGGCTGGCGCCGCCGACCAGCGCGCCGTCGATATCCGGCTGCACGAAGATCGCCCCGCTGTTCGCCGGCGTCACGCTGCCGCCATATTGGACGCGCGTCGCCGCCGCGGCGCTGCCGAACATGCGAGTCAGTTCGGCGCGAATTAGCGCCGCAACCTCTTGCGCCTGTTCGGCGCTGGCCGCGCGGCCGGTGCCGATGGCCCAGACCGGCTCGTAGGCGATCACCAGGCGAGCAAACTGGTCGGCGTTCAGGCCGGCGAGGCTGCCCCGCAGCTGGCCACGAACCACCTCGGCGGTGCGATTCGCATCGCGGTCCTCCAGTCGTTCGCCGACACAGACGATAGGTGCGAGGCCGTGCCGCAGCACCGCCTGCGTCTTCCGGGCGATCAGTGCATCGTCCTCGCCGAAGATATGCCGGCGTTCGGAGTGCCCGAGGATGACGTAGTCGACGACACCGGCGAGCATGGCCGCCGAGACCGCGCCGGTATAGGCGCCCTGGTCCACATCGAAGGCGTCCTGCGCGCCGAGCTTCACCGGGGCGTCCGCCAGCACCTCGCGCACCGTCGTCAGCGAAAGAAAGGGCGGACAGAGCACGCTCTCGACGCCGGCGAAGTCGCTGAGCTGGGGCAGCATCGCCAGGGCCAGAGCGCGGGCTTCGGTCGGAGCGGTATTCATCTTCCAGTTGCCGGCGACGATCGGCCGGCGCGCTGCGGTCACCATGACTCCCTCTTCAGGCTTGCGCCAACGCTGCGACGCCCGGCAAGGTCTTGCCTTCCAACAGTTCCAGGGAGGCGCCGCCGCCCGTGGAGACGTGCGTGATGCGGTCGGACAGACCGGCCTGTTCCACCGCTGCCACCGATTCGCCGCCACCGACGACCGAAACGATATCGGGATTGTCCGCCAGCATGTGGGCGACGGCGAGCGTCCCGCCGGCAAAGGCTGGGAACTCAAACATCCCCAGCGGGCCGTTCCAGAGGACGGTGGCACAACGCGCGACCGCCTGCCGGATGCGCTCCACCGTTTGCGGCCCCACGTCCAACACCGTCCAGCCGGGGAGAATCCCGTCGACAGCCACGACCTGGAGGGCGGCGTCGGCGGCGAAGCGGTCGGCAATCACCACGTCGACCGGGAGGATCACCTGCACGCCGCGCTGTTCCGCCGTCAGCAGCGTCTGCCGCGCCACCGCCAACTGGCCGTCCTCGACCAGGGAGGCGCCGACGGCGTAGCCCTGGGCTTTCAGGAACGTATTTGCCATGGCGCCGCCCAACACGAGCAGATCGATGCGCGCCAGCAGTTGCTCCAGAACGCCGATCTTGCTGGAAATCTTGGCGCCGCCGATGATCGCGCCGAAGGGCTTCTTCGGCGCTTCCAGCAAGCCGCTGAGCACCTCAATTTCCCGTTGCATGAGCAGGCCCGCCGCACTGGGTAACAACCGGGCGATGGCGGCCGTGGAGGCGTGGGCGCGGTGCGCCGCGCCGAAGGCGTCGTTCACGTAGAGGTCGGCCAGGGCTGCCAACTGCTGCGCGAAGGCGGGATCATTGCGCTCCTCTTCGGGGTGGAAGCGGAGGTTTTCCAGCAAGAGCACCTGGCCCGGTCGCAACGACCGGGCCAGGGCCACCGTTTCCGCGCCCACGCAGTCGGGCGCAAACTGGACCGGTTGGCCAAGTAGCTCGGCGAGCCGGGCGGCCACCGGCCTCAGGCTGAGCTTGGGATCGGGACCGCCTTTCGGCCGTCCCAGGTGCGACATCGAAATGACCGCCGCTCCCTGCTCCAGCAAATACCGGATGGTCGGCAACGACGCGCGGAGGCGCGTGTCGTCACCGACCGATCCGTCCGGCAACAGCGGCACGTTGAAATCGACGCGCACCAGGACGCGCTTCCCGGCGATGTCGAGGTCACGGACGCTGCGGATCGCCATACCGGCTAGAGTCCCTTGCCGGCAATAAAGGCGCAGAGGTCGGCGACGCGGCAGGAATAGCCCCACTCGTTGTCGTACCAGGAAATCACCTTGACGAGGTTGCCGCCCACCAGCAGCGTGTCGAGGGCGCTGACGATGGTGGAATGGTTGTTGCCCTTGAGATCCATGGACACCAGCGGCTCTTCCGTGTACTGCATGATGCCCTTCAAGCTGCCCTCGGCGGCGCACTTGAATGCGGCGTTGACCTCAGCCACTGTCGTGTCGCGCTTGAGCTCGGCCGTGAAATCCACGACCGAGACCGTCGGGGTCGGCACGCGGAAGGCCATACCGGTGAACACCCCTTGCAACTCCGGGATCACCAGTCCGACGGCGCGTGCGGCGCCCGTCGGCGAAGGCACGATGTTCAGCGCCGCGGCCCGGGCATCGCGGAGGTCTTTCGTCGCCACGTCAAGCAGGCGCTGGGAGTTGGTGTAGGAGTGGACGGTCGTCAGCAGGCCCTTGGCGATGCCGAACTGGTCGTGCAGGACCTTGGCGACCGGCGCCAGGCCGTTGGTCGTACAGGAGGCGTTGGACACGACGTTGTGCTTCGCAGCGTCGTAGACCGTTTCGTTGACGCCGAGCACGATGGTGAGGTCTTCGTTCTTGGCCGGAGCGGAGATGATCACCTTTTTGACGCCGCCGTGGCGGTGGGCCGCCGCCTTCGTGGCGTCGGTGAAGAGCCCCGTCGATTCCACGACGAGTTCGACGCCGGCCTCGCCCCAGGGGATCGCCCCCGGGTCACGTTGGGCGAAGACCTTGACGGACTGGCCATTGACGACGATGGCGTCGCTCTTCGCCTCCACCGAACCGTGAAACGTGCCGTAGTTCGAGTCGTGCTTGAGTAAGAAGGCGTTGGTCTCCGTGTCCGTCAGGTCATTGACGGCCACCACCTCCAACTCGGTCCCGTGTCGTTCTTGAATCGCCTTGAATACCTGTCGCCCGATGCGGCCGAACCCATTAATGCCAATACGCGCTGTCAACTGCTAGCCTCTCCCCATCGCTCCGGGGGCACCGCCAAGCGAGCCCCTCAATTTCAGACCGCGCCCGGGCGGCTGGCCGTGCGGTCGTAGAACAGCTCGATCAGGCGCTTGGCCAGCTTCGCCGGCTGGTGATACATCGGCTGATCCGGATCGACCACATCACCGAGCGCCAATTGCGGCTGCGTCCGCGTCCAGGCAACGCCGTCCATCTCAACGCGTTCCACGCTGCCCTGCGGCGTGGCGACGGCGCGGTCATTAACTAACACAATATCTAGCATACCCGGCCCGACGTGGCGTTCGATGGCGTCGAGGTGGCCGGCGACGTCGTAATGGTCGGTTTCACCCACCTCCGTCGCGACGTTACAGACATAGACGCGCAGGGCGGCGGTCTGCCGGACCGCCGCGGCGATGCCCTCCACCAACAGATTCGGCAAGACGGACGTATAGAGGCTCCCCGGCCCGATGACGACCATATCGGCACTGCGGATGGCCGCCACGGCCTCAGCGTGGGCCTCGACGTGGTCCGGCAGCAGGCGAACCCGTTCCACTCGGCCACCGGCGGAGGTGATGTGGTGCTCGCCGGCCACCACCCGGCTATCCGCCAACTCCGCATGCAAGGTGACATTGGAGAGCGTGCTCGGCAGGATCTGGCCGCGCACGTTGAGCACCCGGCTGCTCTCCGCCAGGGCCTGCTCGAAGTTGCCGGTGACGCCGATCATGGCGGCGATGAACAGGTTGCCGAAGCTATGGCCCTCCAGCCCGTCGCCCGCACCGAAACGGTACTGGAAGAGTTTGGTCATCAACGGTTCCACGTCCGACAAGGCGACGATGCATTGGCGGAAGTCGCCCGGCGGCAGCATGCTGAACTCCTCGCGCAGGCGACCGGAGGAACCGCCGTCGTCGGCGACCGTGACGATCGCGGCGAGATTGCCGGTGTACCCTTTCAGGCCACGCAAGAGGTTGGAGAGGCCGTGCCCCCCGCCGATGCAGACGATGCGCGGGCCCCGGCCCAACTGGCGACGGCGATAGACGAGGTCGACCAGGCGATCGCCGGTCGGCAACACGGCGGAGATGAGCGAGCGGTTGAGCTGGACCACCGCGATGGCGATAGAGGCGATACCGATGACGGCAAAAAGCACACCGCGTGTGGCGTGGTTCAAGAACTGTAATGTCAAGTAATACACAATGGCAGGGTAGTGCTCGATGTGGTAGATGCTGACGGAGAAATAGGCAAGGCCCAGGCTGATCAGCACGATGCCGAAGGTGAGCAGCACCAGCCAGCGCTTGACGCGCATGCCGGGATACATCCATTTGAAGAAGCTCACGACGCCACCTCCGCCTCGTCCTCCTCGGCAGAACCCCGTGCCCGTAGATGGCAGGCGTCATTCAGCAGATTGAGCACCCCGCCGGATGGGTAGACGGCGACTTCACTCAGCGTACACGGCATCACGTTGTAGCGCCAGTGTTGCCTGATATCCGCCGCCAGTAAGAGGCAGAGCGCCACCCGCAAGGGGCCGCCGTGGCTGACGACGGCGACGGTCTTGTGGTCGAACTCGGCCACCAACTCCGCCAGCGCCGGCTTGATTCGCTCGGCAACATCCAACAGAGACTCCCCGCCGGGCATCGCCGCGTCGGCCCGGTTGTCGGCCCACGCGCGCGCCGCCTCCGGGAACCGTTCGACAACGTCACGCCAGCGGAGACCCTCCGCCTCGCCGAAGCGCACCTCACGCCAGCGCTCGTCCAGACGCACCTGGCCATGGCGCGCCGCGATCGCCGCGGCCGTCTGCGTGGCCCGTCGAAGGTCACTGGAAATCACCGCATCGAGGCGCCGGTTTTGGAGGCGGCCGGCGACCGCCGTCGCTTGCCGGCGTCCCAGGGCCGTCAACTCGGTGTCGGTGTCGCCGTTATAGCGTAACTCCTTGTTCCAGAGCGTTTGCCCATGCCGGATGAACAGTAGTCGCACCATCGTCAGCATGATACTGTGCCGCCGGGCCATTGGGCCGGATCGGCGGCACGCGGTGTGCATAAGCATGGGCCGCTACCCCCGGGCAATCGGTACGGGACTGCTGACGGTGGTGACACTGGGGCAGGCACTCCCGGCGGCGGTACACTTGCAGACGTGCCCCTGCCTGGTAAAATCGGCGCAATTCCCGTAACGTGAGGCGATGGCGGGAGCAGGCTGCCGGTAAGGACGAGGAACACTATGGCGCGCGTCCTCGCGCCGGTCATCGCCGATGAGGCGGCGCCGGCGGCGAAGCGGAACTATCGGGCCACGCGAACCGTGAGCGGCGGCGCCACGCTCATGCTGCTCGATGTCGGCGTCGTCATGGCCGCCTTCGCACTGTCCTGGCATCTGCGCTTCGAAACCACCCTGCTCGATGTCCGTTCGATCACACCGTGGGTACTCTACGCGGCGATGGGCTGGCTTTGCGCCGCCACCCTGGTCGTCACCCTCCTCACCCGCGGCCTCTACCTGGTCAAACGCGGCGTCTCCACCGTGGAATACATCGGCCGGCTCGCCGGGTCCGTCACGCTCAGCTACGTCTTCACGATCGCCCTCGCCACGCTGCTGTTGAAGTTCGACTATCCCCGCGTCGCGACGATCATGGCCTGGCTCCTGACGATACTTTTCCTCACCATCGAGCGGCTGAGCGTCCGCCGGCTATTCTACGCCTTGCGGCGGCGAGGCATCGCCCACCTACGCGTCCTCTTGATCGGCGCCGGCGAGACCGCGCAGGCGATCGTCGAACGCATGGGGCACACGCCGAAATACGGCTACATGGCGGTCGGCTTTCTCGACGACGCAACGTTACCCGGCCGAAAGGTCGCCGGCGCGCCCGTCCTGGGGACCACCGACGACCTGGAACGCGTCCTCCGGCGCTACGACATCGATGAAGTCCTGATTGCCCTCCCGGGCGCCACGCACGAGGCCATCCTCGACCTGATCGCCCGCATCCCGACGGACGGCATCGACGTCAAGGTGGCGCCGGACATGTTCCAACTCATGGCGACCGCGGTGTCCATTGACGAACTCGGCGGGATCCCGCTCATCACTGTCAAGAAGGGCGCCTTGCGCGGCTGGAACCGCCTGGTCAAGCGCCTCATGGACGTCGTGTTCGCCCTGGCGGTCCTGGTGCTGGCCAGCCCACTGATGCTGTTGATCGCGTCGCTGGTGAAGCTGACCTCGCACGGCCCCGCCCTCTACGCGCAGGAGCGCGTCGGCTACAACGGCTATCGCTTCCAGGTCTTGAAGTTCCGCTCCATGCGGGTGGACGCCGAGGCGGGCGGCCCCGGCTGGACGACCCGCGATGACGACCGGCGTACGGTGGTGGGGCGATTCCTGCGCCGTTTCTCCCTCGACGAGCTGCCGCAGTTCATCAACATTCTGCTCGGCGACATGAGCATCGTCGGACCGCGCCCGGAACGCCCGATGTACGTCGAGCAGTTCCAAAGGGTGATCCCCCGCTATATGGAGCGCCACCGCGAGAAGTGCGGCCTGACCGGCTGGGCGCAGGTCAACGGGCTGCGCGGCGACACGTCCATCGAGGAGCGCACCCGCTACGACCTCTACTACGTCGACCACTGGTCGCTGCTGCTGGACCTGCGCATCATGGCGTTCACGCTGCTGCGCGTTTTGCGCGACGATTCGGCATACTAGAAGGGTGAAGACCTTTCAACGGCTGGAACGCTTGCTCCAGCGCAGCGTCGAACGCCCGTTCACCCGGCTGGCCGGCAATCAACTGCAACCGGTGGAGATCGCTCGGGCCCTGGCCAAAGAGCTGGTGATCAACCGGCGGGTGGGCGTCGGGCGCATCTACGCGCCGAACTGGTTCCAGGCCCAACTGTCGGAGCAGGATTTCCGCCAATGCGAGCCCTTCCTGCTGCAGCTCGAACACGAGATCGGCCAGGACCTGATTCGCCAGGCCCTGCAGCGCAAATACGAGTTCGTCGGCGCCGTCACCGTCGAACTGCTGCCCAACCCGGAACTGCGCCGCGGCGACATCCTCGCCAGCGCCGAAATCCGCCAAACGGAGACCACGCAGCGGCTCGGCCCCCAGGACGCCCCACCGCTGGCCCGGACCAGTGTGTTCCCGGTCGTCCGTCCGCCGGAGCCCGCCCTACCGGACCTGGCGCCCGACGCGATCACCTTGACGGTCCGCGATGAACGGGGACGCGAACAGCGTCTGCCCATGACAGGCGAGGTGTTGACCTTCGGACGTGGCCTGGAAAACGACGTCGTCCTGGACAGCCTCACCGTGAGCCGGGAACACGCCCGCTTGGATCGCGCCGACGGCCTCGTCATTGAGGACCTGGGCAGTCGCAACGGCACGTTCGTGAACGGGCAACGCGTCCAGCGCGCGCGCGTCGGGCCGGGCGACCGCATCCG
>JAICXR010000211.1 GCA_025980355.1 Chloroflexota bacterium
GAGGTCGGCTCCGGAATCCGCGGAATCACGCTCATCTCAGGGTCTCCAGGTACGCGGCGAGCAGCGATACCTGCTGGCTATTCAGGGAGAAGTCGGGCATGTTGTTGCCCGGCTTGACCGCCTGCGGGTTCGTCAGCCAGGCCGCGAGGTTCGCCGGCGTGTTGGTCAACACGCCGCCGCCCAGGATGCTGCGGCTGGCGAAGTGCGTCAGATTAGGCCCGATGTCGGCGCCGGCGGGCGACCCGGCGATGGCGTGGCAGTTGCGACAGGTGCCGTTCATGAAGAGCTGGTAGCCGGCGGCCGCGGCGCCCGACGTCGGCTGTTTGGCGGGCTGCGCCTGCTGTTGGAGCCAGGCGGCGTAATCGGCGGGCGACTGCGCGATGGCGACGATCCGCATCCAGGCGTGGGCGGTGCCGCAGAATTCGGCACACTGCCCGATATACGTGCCGGGCTTGTCCGCCTCCAGCCAGATGTCGTTGAGCTGGCCGGGGACCACGTCCACTTTCCCGGCCAGCTGGGGCAGCCAGAAGCTGTGGACCACGTCGACCGACTGCAGTTGGACGTAGAGACGCTTGCCAACGGGCAGGTGCAGCTCGTCGTCGGTGATAAAGCCTTGCGGATATCGGATCTCCCAGAAGAACTGGTGGCCCACAATCGTGAGGTCCGGCGTCCTCTCCTGCTGCCGGACGGCCGCGGAGGCGTCGGGGGCGAAGATCGGCGGATCGGCCTCGCCCATGGTGCGGATGGTGATGCCGAAGATCACCACGAGCAGCAAGGCGGGCACGACCGTCCAGATGATCTCCAGCCTCGTGCTGCCGTAGTACTGCGCCGGCTCCGGTGTATTGGGGCGCGCCCGAAAGCGGACGATGTTCACGACGATCCAGACGGCAACCAGCAGGAAGACGGCGCCCATGATGATCAGTAGCGCGATGAGGAGGTGGGAAATTGCCAGCGCCTGCGGCGAGACGGGGGCGAACGTCGGGAAGACGGAAGGCATTTCATTCCCCTCACCGAGTACGCCGCAACGCTACACTGTCTAACCAAGGAGCGTGCCACGGCGGCAGCCCCGCGATCCCGGTTGCGGGCGCGGGTACACTGGGTGTTGGGGCCACGGACGTGCTCGCCGGGGAGAAGTAGCCATGGATAGCCCCGAGACCGCGGCGGTACGGGAACGTCTCCTCGCCGACGAACAGCAGACGGTCGAGCAGATCGACGCGCTGGACGAACGAGCACGCGAGCTGCAGTCCCCCGACGAGGTCGCCTTCAGCAGCGACGCGTCGCGGGCGGACGACGCGCCGCTGGCGGTGGAGCGAGAGAAGGAGCTGGCGCTGCGGCGGACGCTGCAACAGCGCCTGCGCGATGTGCGGAGCGCCCTTGGCAAGCTCGAGCAGGGGACCTACGGTCGATGCGAGGCGTGCGGCCAGCCGATCAGTCCGCAGCGCCTGCGCGCCCAACCGCACGCCGCGCTCTGTATCAATTGTCAGGCCAAGATGGAGCGCGCGCGATAGTGCCGAGGGACGGGCCCTCAGGCCAGCGGTCGCATTCGCCGGAGAGAACGGGTGCTGCAGGCGACCAACACGGCGGTCAGCACCACGTCAAGCGCCAGCGTCACGGTCCATAGGGGCAGCGGCGACTGCCACTGACCGATGATGTGGACCGGATGATCCGGCGAGGCGTGCAAGAGCGCCGGCAACAGGACCGTCGTGCTGCCCTGGAGCTGCTCGGCGGCGGAGGAGAGCAGGGCGGCGATCGGACTGGGGAGCAGGAGCAGTTGCACGAGGATGGGCAGCGGCCCGGTCACCTGGGTCAGCAGGTAATAGCACGCGCCGCCGCCGACGAAGAGCAACGTACAGAGCGCGCCGGCACTGATAAACGCCGCCACACTGGAGCGCAACGTCGCGGAGCAGAAGATGCCGATGGCGGAGCCAACGAGGAGGCTACCCGCCACCACCGCGGCGGCCACGACCAGATTGTTCAGCGGCACGTTGCTGAAGACCAACAAGAATCCGAAGGCCGGTAGCATCGCCAGGGCCAGCAGCAGCGCGTAGAGGAACGTGGCCAGCAGTTTGCTGGCCATGATGCCGGCGCCGCCGAGTTGGGTGGTGAGGACCAGGTCGAGCGTCTCACGCTCATATTCGCCGGCGATGGCGCCGGCGCCGTGGATCGCGCCGACCAACCCACCGCCGACGGCGAGTACGCCCGCCAGGACCACGAGAACGACCATGCCCCGGCTGGCGCTGGTGAGCGTCGTCAGCGTCGGGCGAAATGTGCCGGAGGCGTCGCTGGCCACGGTGGTACGACCGAAGCCGGGAAAGCCGACGCCACCGTAGTTCACGTTGGGCGCCGGTTGCTGGCCCAGCGTGCGAAAGCACACGAGGACAGCGACGGTGACGGCTGCCAGGAGCAGGAGGAACGCAACGACGACGCCCACACTGCGCATCCGGACCTGGAGGTCGATCAACACGGCCTGGCGAATCATACGGCCACCGGCTCGTGGAGACTGGACAGCAGTACCTCCAGGTCGTTACTCTCCTCCGCAAACCGGATCACCTTGACGTCGTGCTGGACGAGCGCGCTGACGACGTCGGGGAGGTCGTAGCGACTACCGGAAAAGAGAAAAGTCACCTCCTGGCCTTGCACCGACGTGCTGCGTACGGCTTCCAGGCCGCCGAGCACCGCCGTCGCCAGTCGGGGGTCGTTGGCGACTTCCACCCGCATGCGTCGTGGCCCTTCGACGATCTGACGCAGCTCCTCCGCGCTGGCAAGGGCGACGATGCTGCCGCCCGACAGCGCGGCGACATCCGTCACGAGCTGGGCGGTGTCGTCCAGCAGGTGGCTGCTGATGACGAGCGTCTTGCCAAGGTCGCGCAGCTCCTGGAGCACCGCCAGGATGTCGCGCCGCCCGTGCAGGTCGAGGCCGAACGTCGGCTCATCCAGGAGCAGGAGGAGCGGATCATGGAGCAGGGCGCGCGCGATGGCCAGGCGCTGCTTGCGGCCCCGGGACAGGGTGGAGAGGTACTGGCGCTCCACGGCCTGCAACTCCATCAGGGTCAGCAGGTCCTCGATGACGCCGGTCGCATTCTTCAGCTTGTGGGCGCCGGCGAAGAATTCCAGGTATTCGCGCACCTTCAGGCCGGGGTAGCTGCCGAACGTGTCGGGGACATAGCCCACCAGGCGTCGCACGGCGGCCGGCTCCGTGACGGGGTCGTGGCCGAAGATGCTGACCTTGCCGGCGGTCGGCCGGATCAGCGTCGCCAGCACGCGCAGCAGCGTCGTCTTGCCCGATCCGTTCGCCCCGACGATGCCGTAGGCGCTGCCCTCGGGGATCGTCAGCGTCACGTCGTGCAATAGATCGACGCCATTGCCCGAGTAGCGTACGCCTTGCAGGGTGACGGCGGTCACGACGCACTCCCGTTGATGGAGAGGGCGAACTGGGTAAAGTCGACCCCGCTGGCCGTGGAGCCGGTGGGCGCCTTGAAGCTGTAGCGCAGGCGGACCTGACCGGTCGGCGACACGAGGTTCCCGGCCCCCTGGTAGACGTTGTCACCCGCCACCAGCGGCAGGGATTGCCAATTGTCGACGGTCCAGTTGAAGGCCGAGATGGTGCCGAGATTCTCGCCGGAGGCGAGTGGCGTGCCGCCGCTATAGCCGCCGTTGACGAACAAGTGCATCGTCTGCACCGCCAGATGAGCCGGCGAGGGCAGGTCGTATTCCACGCCGAAGGAGCCCCCCGCGGCGATGGAGTAGTGACCGGCCTGGGCCTGGGTCACCCCCACGCTGAGGAGCGAGTGCTCGGACATGAGGGCGCTGCTGATGGTGTCCAACGACGTCGTGTCGACGGAGAGATCGAGTGGCGCTTCCAACAAGGTGAGTTGGCGCATTGCCGCCCGGGCCTGGCGGACATCGACGTGGAGCGGCGTCTGATCCAGCCAACCGACGAACAACGCCCCGCCCTGGGTGCCGCCGCTGGAGAAGCTGCTGGCCGAAAAGACGCGGTCGAGGATGTCGCGCCGAGGGTCTTCGGCGCCACCGGCGCTGACCGGTGCCGGCGGATAGAGACGAGCGGCCACGCCGCTGTCGACGTTCCCCGGCGCCGTGGCCGTCCCGACCGGCAACGCCGTCGAGACGGAGCGCGTGTCGTTGGAGTTGAGCGTCCCCAGCGGCAGGACGGTCGTTCCAACGACGACGGCGGCGTTGGTGATGCGCTGGCCGGTCCGATTCTGGACCTGCCCGTGCAGCACCTGCCCATCGGCGGTCAGGGTCCCGACGATGCCACCGCCGATCGTCGTTTGACTGTCCACGGTGAACGTCGAGAGGGCTCCAGGGGCGAGTTGCAGCGCCGGCACGAACACGTCCATCCCTTCCGACACCTGGAGCGGCGGTTGCGCGTTGGCGCCGCCGGTCGCGTTACCGAACTGATTGGAGGTACGGCGCATCGTGGCGACGAGGACGCCGTTCGGGACGTGCAGGTCGATCGCCTGCGGGCGCGGCGAGAACAAGCCGATATAGGTATGGCTCATTGCTACCGGCGAGCCGGCGTCGGCGCGCAGCAACGTGACCTCGGTGGCGGCGATATCGCTCCCCTGGTGCTGCGCGGCCAGGCGTACCGTGGCCACCGTGCCGATGAGGGCGGTCAGCGGCACCAGAACCAAGAGCCAGGCCTGCCGATCGAGCCGCCGGAGCACCACAAAGGCGAGCGGTCCGACGAGCAGGCCGTAGCCCAGCAAGAAGAGGACGAGCCAGACGGGCGGCGGCGGATTCAGGTTGGGCAGGGCCCCGAGCGCGGTGACCGGGGTCGGACCCCAGGACGAGAAGGATTGCTGGTAGCCCGCTCCGGCGAGCGGCGTGTTCGCGTAGCTCAGCATGTAGGGCCAGAGGAAATTGTTGCCGGCCCAACTGCGCGCCGGCTCCTGGGTCGGATCGAGGGCGTAGAAGAACACCGTCCCGGCGCCGAAGCGCCGCACGGCCAGGAGCGGGTTCGTGGCGCTCCCGGCGACCACCGAGCTGTTTTGGAGAGTGCCCTGGGCGACCGGCCACGGCCCGGGTCCGGCGTCGCCGACGTGGGCAAACTGGTCGAGGGGGGCGATGGAGGACAGGGCGCTTAAGCCGGTGACGTGCACCGGCACCAGCTCGGGCGGGAGGGCCGGAATGCTCTGTTGCCAGTTGACGCCCCCGGTGACGATCAGCAAGCCGCCGTTACCGACCCAGGACGTGAGGGCCAGTTTCTGTGCCGAGTCCATCGACGTCAGATTAATATCGCCCACCACCAGGCAGTCCAGACTGCCAAGCAGCGCCCCCTGGCCGGGCAGGTCCGCCAGCGTCAGGTCGGCGACCTTGGCCCGCTGCTGCCGGCCGGGGAGGTCCAAACTGCCCAGGAAATCATAGGTGCCGAGCGTCTGGTCGAAGACGCCGCATGCGAGGTCGCTGCTGCTGATCGGGGTGAAGCCCTGGGCCTGTTGCAAAACCGTCTGATTGCCGGAGATCAGCCGGACCTGGACCCGATCGGTCCGCAGCGCCGTCGGGATTGGCACGTCGACCACGAGCCGCTTGTGCGAGTGTTGCGGGAAGGTGGCCGGGGTGGAGTACACGGTCGGCGCCGGGCCGAAGGCGATCGCCGGTGAGCCGGTTTCAAACTGCACCTCAACGCGCCCGGCAAGGTCCTGACCGTCGTTGGCGACCGTCACCTGGACGGGGACCCAGGCGCCCAGACGCGCCGCGCCGTTGTAGCCCACCCGAACGTCCATGCTGAGGCCGGCGGCGGCGTTCACGGCCGAGTCGGCGCGCGCGGCCCCCGGCAAGGCCAGGCCAAAAATTGCCAGCAACAGGATGAGGTAGCATCGTCGTCCCGCTCGCATGGCCCCGCTTTCTGCAAGTCCTGCATGAGCAATCACGGTGCCAGCGATTCAACCCCGAGAACAGCTGCTCTCCCGCTGGGAAATAGTGTAGCGCATAACTGGCACGCTTCCTACCTTCGCCCGGAACTGCGGACAGTTTTTACCGCCCGATGATCCGGATCAGGAGCACTCCGAACCAGTAGAGCACCGTCAGGAAGCCGCCCAGCACGAGCGGGGAGATCAAGTCGGCGCCGGGGGTGATCACCATGGACACGCCGAAGATGATGAAGATCGCGATCCGGAACTTCTGGATGAAGTAGCGGGAGGTGACGACCCCGAGCAAGGAGAAACCGACCATGAAGATCGGCAGCTCAAACGTGATCCCGAAGATGACGGCGATGAGCGCGATGAACATGATGTACTTGTCGATGTCC
>JAICXR010000050.1 GCA_025980355.1 Chloroflexota bacterium
CCTTCAACCGGACGGCGGCGAGCGCGGCGGGATCGGCGATGACACTTGCCGTCATCGGCCTCGCGCTGCCGGCCGCCTTCGGCCTCACCCTGCATCCGACCAACCCGATGGCCGAGGAACAGTTGAGCCTGGTCGTGGCGGGGTGCTTGGTGGCCGGGTACCTGCTGGGCCTGCTCTTCACCCTCGTCACCCACGCGCACCTGTTCGCCG
This sequence comes from Chloroflexota bacterium, assembly GCA_025980355.1. Classification (GTDB taxonomy): domain Bacteria; phylum Chloroflexota; class UBA4733; order UBA4733; family UBA4733; genus UBA4733. The sequence continues at coordinate 211 of JAICXR010000050.1, forward strand.
CCGAGGCGGCCGCGGCGTCCGGGCCGCGGTGGTCGGCCGGGCGCGCGCTGGCGGCGCTCGTCGCGGCGACGGCGGCCATCGCCGCGATGAGCGAGGTGCTGGTCGGCAGCGTGACGGGGGTCACGCAGCAACTGGGCTGGAGCCCGTTGTTCATCGGGGCGGTCTTCCTCCCGCTCATCGGCAACGCCGCCGAGCAGCTAACGGCGGTGATGGTGGCCGCCAAGGGCAAGATGGACCTGAGCATCGGCATCGCCATGGGCAGCAGCCAGCAGGTCGCCTTGCTCGTGGCCCCGCTGATCGTGTTCGCCAGCATCCCCCTCGGCCACCCCATGGACCTGCTCTTCCTCCCGATGGAACTCCTGGCCATCATCGTGGCGGTCGCCATCGCCGGCTGGATCACCCTGGACGGGGAGAGCAACTGGTTCGAAGGCGCGCAGTTGCTGATCGCCTACGGCATCATCGCCGTAGCCTTCCTCCTGTATCGCTGAGGAAGGCCGGAGGGCAGCACTCGCCCCGCGTCGGACCCGATGCAACAGCACGACGTTTTGCGCCCGGAGCGCAACAGCAGGCGTCTATCGCCGCTGCGTTGCGCTCCGGCCTGGCGGTGTGCCAACTCCGGTGGGCGACGTTGAACGAGCTCCCCCGCCGCAGCGCTACTACCACCTGGCATCGGACTTGCGCCAGCATGGACGAGCCGGGAGACATGCGACGGCCGACAACATCTACACGGCGGCGCGCCAGGCCCGCGCGGAACGCAAAGCCAGCTAGCGGGCGCCAGCCGGGAAGGCGACGTGATGGCACCGGGAGCAATGGCCGCGCCGTCCGATAACCTGCCGGACGGGATACGGCTCTGGCAGGAGGACGGCGGCTGGTACCTGGCGGTTGGTGAGCAACGGCAGGGACCGTTCCTGTATCGTCCCACCCGCACCGACGTGTGGGAACAGGCGGGGACGATGTCCGATGGGAACGAACCGATCCTTGTCCGCTTCATTCGATTCGACGCCGCCGGGGAGCAGGTGACGTTCCGCCAGGACTACCGCGTCGATCCCACCGGGCAGCGCCACCTCCTGCGCACGTCTCTCGTCGAAGCGCCCCCGTCGCCCGAGGACTACGAAGGACTGGAGACCCCGGCACCGGATGCCGGCGGGCCGGCGCGGTAGGTCAGCTTCCCTCGTTGGGATGCTGGAATAGATTATGCGACAACCGCGGCGTAGTCGCCGCGGTGCGATCGAGTTGGACGCCGGAACGGGCGGCCACTCGCCCGTCGCGCAGTCTGGGAGGGAAGAGCACCATGGCAGACGCCACCGAGGTACGCATCCCGCCAGCCGAGGCCAAGCGCCGGGTCGACGCCGGCCAGGCGCTGTTGCTAGATGTCGTGCAGCCGCATGTCTGGGCAAGCCTGCCCCAGGCGATTCGCGGGGCGGTACGCATTTCGCCGGAAGAGGTGGGCGAGCGGGCGGAGGAGCTCCGCGGCGCCCGCGGCGTGATCGCCTACTGCACCTGACCCGACGAGGGCACGAGCGCCCGTGTGGCGCTCACGCTGCGGGAGCGGGGCATCCCGGCCTGGGCGCTCAAGGGCGGCCTCGCGGCCTGGCAGCGTGCGGGCTACCCGACTGAGCCGAAAGCCGTTGAACAGGCGACGCAGATCGAGGACGTCTGCCCGGAGTGCGGCCGGCCCATGGCAGAGCACGCTGTCCCGACACCATAGGCCGGCGGCGACCCCATCGCTCGGTCGTACGCTGCCTCACTTCTTCTGCAGCGGCGGTGTTCCCGGGCCGGTGAACTGTCCCACCTTTCGCTCGCCGCCGTCGGGCTCACCCTGGCGGAGCACCTGCGCTTGCTGGTCCGGCTCCTCGCGCCCGCGCTGATCGCCGGTGGGATTCAGGGAGTGCTTCCGGGCGAAGTCCTTGCTACCGCTTTCCTGGCCATATCTTCCCCCTTCTCTTCGGCCGCGCCGTAGTCCACCCATTCAGGCGACGCAAGTTCCGTACCCGGTCCGTGCTGGCGGAAGCGCGAGGCGCCCGTGCGTCCCCGGTCGGCTCGTCGGCCGTTTCGACGCCGTGCGCCCTTGTTGACGGGCCTGGCATTTCCGCCTACTATCCCCAAGCCGTAGGGATGCACCGCTCCCTATGGCACCGAACAGCAAAGGCACTGCTGTCGTCGCGATCTCAGGAAGGATGCCCTCACCATGGACGACAACGAGCGCTACCTGTTCGACCTCATGGGCTATCTCGTCGTGGACGACGTGCTGGCCCCGGCGGAACTGGATGCGCTCAACGCGCTGGTCGATCGACGGGATCCCTGGGGGACCTATGCCCGGGGCGAGGGCGGCATGACGGTGGGCGAAGGCAACCTCCACATCGGGCCGCTGCATACCTGGGAAGCGCCCTTTCGCCGGCTCATCAATCATCCCAAGCTGCAGCCGTACCTGGTGGAGCTGATCGGTCCCAAGTTCCGTTTCGACCACGGGTACGCGATCTTTATGCGCCAGGGTGGCGCCAAGCATCCGCTGCACGGCGGCGGTACGCCCTACGACCCGGGGGAGTACTACCACTTCCGGAACGGCCGGATGTACAACGGCCTGATCGTCGTCTCCTTTGCCCTGGGCGACGTGCCCCCGGGCGGGGGCGGCTTCGCGGCCATCCCCGGCAGCCACAAGAGCAATTTCGCCTGCCCGGCACGCATACGGCAGTTCGACCAGCCCGGCGCCTGGCTGCAGCAGGTGCCGCAGAAGGCCGGCTCCGCCGTCATCTTCACGGAAGCGCTCACGCACGGCACGTGGCCGTGGACCGCGGCCAGCGAGCGCCGCTCCTTGCTGTACAAGTTCGCCCCCGGGCACATGGCCTGGTCCGGGAACTATCCCAAGCCGTCCGACGTGGCGGAGGCCGAGTGGACTCCGGAAGAGCGCCGTATCCTGGAGCATCCCTATATCGGCCGCCGAGCGACGGTAGTGGAGAAGACCTGAGACCGCCCGCACTCCCTCGCCGACCGTAAACGCCTCTTCCAGCAAGCGGCCATACGACACGTGGCAGCACCGCCGGTTCCTGATGCCCTCCTCGGCGACCGAGCGGACGCTGACGGGACCACCGCGGACCGCGCCAGCCAGCGTGACGTTTGCCACGAGCATTGGGCTGCGCCGCGGCGCCCTGGATCGGACGGTACGGAATGACTATACTCCCGCTGTAGCGCTGCGGCCGCTAGCCCGGCGATCATACTTCGGAAGCGTTCGGAGAAGGAAGGTGACCATGGCCCAATCTTCTCGCCGTTCATTCTTGCGACTCGCCGCCGCGCAGGCCGCTGCGCTCGGCGTCCTGGCCGCCTGCGGCGGGGCGACCGGCACGGGTGTCGTCACTTCGTCGACGCAGGCGCCGGGGTCAACGGTTGCCGGCTCGCCGAGCGCCGCTTCCAGCAGCGCACTCGCTTCCGGTGCGACCACGGTCACGAGTGCCGCCAGCGGCTCCAGCACGCAGGCCGCGACGACGAGCGCAGCCGTGTCGTCAACCGGCACGGCGACGGGCAGCACATCGAGCACCACCGCCGCGGCGGCGAGTACGACGTCGGCCACGCCGGCGACGTCGGCCCAAGCGGCGGCCTTCGCCGGTACCGTGCTCGAGTTCTGGAATCCGGGCAGCAACGTCGGCGCCAAGACGACGATCGACGCCCTGATCGCCACCTATAACCAGCAACACCCCGGCGTGACGGTGAAGAATGTGCCAACCCCGACCGACAACAACTACGAGAAGTACGTCACGGGGATGGTGAGCGGAACCGGGCCGGCCGCGTTGATGACCTTCGACTATTCCCCCGTCGTCGCCTGGGCCGCCCAGGGCCTGATCACCCCGCTCGACGCCTACCAGGCCCAGCTGGGGATCAAGGAGGCCGATTACTTCCCCATCGTCTGGCAGATGATCCACTTCCACGGGCATCTCTGGGGGTTCCTCCAGGAGTTCGACTTCAACCTCCTGGGCTGGAACAAGCGCCTCTTCCAGGAAGCGGGCCTCGCCGCGGCGACGCCGCCCAAGACGACGGACGAGCTGGACGCGATGGCCGAGCGCCTGACGAAGAAAGACAGCACCGGGACCCTCCAACAGGTCGGCTTCTGTCCCTGGATCAGCGGGAATACCCTGTTGTGGACGGCCGTCTGGGGGGGAAGCTACTACGATCCGGCCAACGACCAATGGACCATCGTGCAGGACAACAACGTCAAGGCCCTGGAGTGGTTCGGGAAGTACGGCAAATTGCTCGGCGGGATGGCGCCGGTGCAGCAGTTCACCAAGCAGGTCACCAGCCCGCAGACGCCCTTCTATGCCGAGAAACTGGCGATCGGGACGCTGGGGGAGTGGGAGGTGGGGACGAACTGGATTCCGAAGCTCGCCCCGGCCCTGCAGTACGGCGTGGGATTCCCCCCGACGGCCGCCGGCGTGCCCTACGGCACCGGCCAGACGGGCGGCGGCAACGTCCTGGCGCTGCCGAAGGACTCGCCGCACCCGACCGAGGCGGCGGCCTTCCTGAGCTATATGGGTAGTCCGGGTCCCGTCTTCCGGTGGAATGCGAACCCCGGCGGCTACGACATCCCGCCGGTCAAGTCCGTGGCGTTCGGCGACGAGTTCGTCAAGGCGACGCCCGGCCTGGGGCCCTGGCTGGATTTACTCAAGCAGGACCACATGGTGCCGGCGCCGACCTCGCCGCTGACCCCCTACTTTCTCACCCAATTGAATGCGGCGCGGAATCAGGTCATCTCCGGCCAGCAGACGGCCAGCGTCGCGCTGGCGGCCCTGGCGCAGCAGATGCAGGCCCAGGAGCAACAATTCCACGCGACCAATCCGAACTGGTAGCCCAGGCGAGATCGGACAGACGAAGCCCGATGGACGACGTGCAGTACCGGGAGATGCGGCCGGAGGACGCCGAGGCCGCCCTGGCCTTGCGCAACAGCGTCTTCGCCCACGCCCCGCTGAGCATGGAGCGCTGGGTGCGCAGCGGGCGGCAGGCCGCCATCGCCGTCCGCCAGGGCGCCGTGGTCGGGGCGATACCGCTGGCGTCGCGCGACCTCGTGCTGACGCCCGGCCGGACGCTCCGCGCGTCGTTCGAGTTCGCCGTCGGGACGCGCGAGGACCTGCGCAGCCGCGGCATCGGCAGCGGCATGGTGGGCGCGGCGCGAGCGTTCCTGCGGGATCGCGCGGACGGCCTATTCGTCTACCGTGGCGCGGAGCGGAGCGACGGCTACCGCTTCTACGTCAAGAGCGGCCACCACGACCTCCTGTACACGCGCGCCTATCACCTGCCGGAGCCCGTACCGGCAGGCGAGGTCGAGGCGGTGGCGGTCGACGCCGAGCGCATCGCCGCCGAGGAGGAGCGGCTCCTGCCGCCGTTCATGAACACCTACGGCCGGTTCGCCGGCTATCCGGAGCGGGGGCCCGGCGCCTGGCGCCGCGCGCTCACCTCCCCGGTCTTCACCCGCCCCAGCACGGCGGTGTTCCTGCTCCCGCTCCGCGACCGCGAACTGCTGGCGTATGCCCTCGTCGCTGTGCGGGAGGGCGGGCCGGTGCAGGCGTTGGAGCTGGCGACCCGCGACGGCGGGGTCGCCACGGTCCGGCGCCTGCTGGCCGCGGTCGCCGCCTTCGCGGCCCGGCGCGGACGGGAGGAGGTCCTGGTGCAACTGGCGGACGACGATCCCTTCGTGCCCGTCCTCCAGGCCATGGGGTGGCGCGCCGACCCGCGCGGCCTCGTCGTCATGGGCCAACTCCTGGACGTGCCGGCCTTCTTCGCCCGCCATTGGGCGGCGGCGTTCCGACTGGAGGGCGCCGGCCTGCGCGTGTGGACCCCCGCCCAGGACCACCTGCTGGTCCCACCGGCGCCGGGCGCCCCCACACTGTCCCTGGAGATGAAGGAGGAGACCTTGCATCGCTGGTTGCTGGGGCGGATCGACCTGGCGAGGCGGCTGCGCGAAGGCACGGTAAGCGCGTACGGCGCGGATGGCCGGGTGCAGGAGGCGGTCGCCGCCGCGATCCCCGTTCGCCCCTGGGCGTACCACGCCCTCGACTGGATTTAGGCCCAATACGGTTCCGAAAAGATCTTCGAGTGGAAGTGAGCGTGTACCAGGGCCGCGACTGCGGTCGCGGCCCTGCCCGGCCTTCACGGAACCGTATTGGATCTGGGACCGCAGCAACGAGCATCAACGCCCGCCGTGCTATAGTAGCGCCGGAGAAGCGAGCCGCGCTGAACGCAGGAGGACCCCTGCCGACCACGCAATCGCGCGCTCCGGTACGCGGTAGCAGTGTCTGAAACAGTCGGGATCCGGCGACGACCGTGATCCCACCTCGGAAGGAGCAGCCACATGGCCGAAGTAACGCGCCGTACGTTCGTCCGCTGGGCCGCCGCGCTCGGCGTCTCCGCTACGTCCGGATCGCTACTGGCGGCGTGCGGCGGCACGACGACCACCGCCACATCGTCCGCCGCCACGACGACGGCGGCGAACTCCTCCGCTGCCCCGGCAACGACAGCGATACCGTCCGCCGCTCCCGCCACGACGAGCGCCAGCGTGGCCGCCACAACGCCGGCGACAAGTACCGCCGTCTCCTCCGTCCAGACGACGGCGGTGTCGGCGGCCCCAACCGCCTCCCAGGCAAACCCGACCGGCGCGAAGGTCGCCTTGCGCTATACCTTCGACAACACGGACGGTGAGGCGACGTGGCATAAGAAGGTGACCGAGGATTACGCCAAGCTGCACCCCGAGGTCACGTTGCAGCCGGAGCGGGCGACCGGGGATTGGGTGACGAAGACCGTGACGCAACTGGTGTCCGGGACCGGCCCCGACATCGTGCTGGGATTCGGCGCGACGTTCTTCCAGTTGGCGGCGACGGGGGCCTTCGACGACCTGACCGCGACCGTCAAACAGTGGGGGGCGAGCTACGATCTCGCCGATATCTACCCCGAGGCGCTCAAGGAGCTGCAGATCAACGGGAAGCAATACAGCATCCCCTACTGCTTCGATCCCGTCAGCGTCTTCTTCTACCTCAAGCCCGTGCTGCACGATGCCAATATCCCGTTTCCCAACGAGACCTGGACCTATGACGACTTCCAGAAGGACCTCATCGGGCTGACCAAGCAAGATGCCAGCGGTAAGACCGTGCAATGGGGATATAACGGCGCCGAGAGCATCGCCGGTTGGGGGTACGTGCGGACCTACCCCGCCATCTGGGCCTATGGCGGCGACAAATACAACGCGGACATGACGCACTGCATGCTTGGCGATCCCGAGGCCCTCAAAGTCCTGAATATGTACTACGACCTCAAGGTCAAGGACAAGACCTCGCCCACGGCCGCCGATAGCGGCAAGCTGAACTATTACCAGATGTTCGCCAACGGCCAGTGCGCGATGCAGACCACGGGGCCGTGGGCGATCGGGACCTACCAGGACACGATCACCGGCGCCATCTTGAAAGACAACTGGGATGTCGGCCCTCCGCCGAGCGGCCCGAAGGGGCGCTTCATCCTGGCGGCCGGGAACGACTGGGGGCTGAATAAGAACGGAAAAAACAAGACGGCAGCGCAGGCGTTGCTGCAGTATCTCACCGACAAGGACCGTTCCAAGGAGGTCGGCTCGATCGCGCGGCGGGTGCCGGCCCGGCTCTCGGCGGGCGCCGCCTTCGTCCAGCCGAACACCACGCCGGCAAACCAGGCGGTCTTCCCCCAGAGCCTCTCCTATGCGCGGGTCGAGCGACTGCACCCGACCCAGGAGGCCAAGATCGCCGCCATCCTCACGGCGGCCTGGAACGACGTGATCGTCCTCAACAAAGGGGCGCCCGACCAGATCATGCCGGAGGCGATAGGAAGGGTCGATGCCCTCTTGAAGCAGGGCTAGCGAGACGCCGGGAGGAGCGATGTCGCCACATCTCGCCTGGGATGACATGCTGCGCGTCCCCGTCGAGCGACTGGCCGATGTGTCACGAGTGCCGGTGCGCATCTTCCCCAGCGCCGAGCGGCTGTTCGAGCAGCTTGCCCGGTACACCGCCGATCTGATCGCGGCAAGCCAGGAGGCGCCGACGCCACTCCGGATCGTCTGGCCGGTCGGCCCGAAACGCCACTTCCCGTTGCTCGCGGACATCTGTAATCGCGAGCGGATCTCCTGGCGGAACACCTTCAACATTCAGATGGACGAGTGGCTAGACTGGAGTTGCCGCCTGCTGCCCGAACGGCATCCCTTCAACTTGCAGGCCTATCTGCGCCGCGAACTCTGGGGCCGCCTGGACCCGAGCTTACGGCCCAGCGAAGCGCAGCTCATCTTCCACGACCCGCTACGCCTGGATCGGGTCGACCGCAAGATCGACGAGCTGGGCGGCATCGACGTGGTCTTCGGCGGGTTCGGTTTCACCGGGCACATCGCCTACAACGAGCCGCCGACCAGCCGCTGGACAGAGATCAGCGATGCGGCGTTCTGCGCCGCGCGGACGCGGATCGTGCCGACCAACGAGGAGACCTTCATCATGCACGCCCAGCGTTCCACCGGTGGGAACACGCGGCTGGTCCCGCCGATGGGCATCACGCTCGGCATGCGGGACCTGCTGGCGGCGGGCAAGATTCGCCTCGTGTCCGACGGCGGCGCCTGGAAGCAGACGATCTTCCGCGTGCTCTGCATGCACGAGCCCACCGTCCGGTACCCCTGTACCTTCGTGCAGTTGCACCCCGATGCCGAGGTGATGGTCGACGCGAAGACGGCCGCCTGTCCGCCCGATATCTTCGACAACTGACACGGAGCACTGGGGCGATGCGGCGGCCGCTGACCGGGGTGAGGGCGCTGGTGCTCGGCGCGCACACCAGCGCCTTGCAGTTCGGGGTGGCGCGGTTTCCGGCCCCCGGCGACTATCTCGTTGCCAAGCATTTTCGGCACGCCGCCGATGGCGGCAAGGGATCCAACCAGGCGCTCGCGGCCGCCCGGCTCGGCGCGCAGGTGACCTTGCTCAGCGCGGTGGGCGATGACGTGGCCGGTCACGCTGCGCTGTCGTCCATGCGGCAGCAGGGCGTGGACGTCAGCCGTGTGCTCGTGAGTACCCGGCTGCCGACCGGACTCGGCGCGGGCTTCTGCCTCGATGACGGGACGGTCATGGGGGCCACGTACCTGGGAGCGACGGCCGAGGTCACGCGGGATTATGTGCAGCGCCAGCAGGACGCCTTCGCTGACGGCTACGATGTGTTGCTCGCTTCGCTGGAAGTGCCGGTGGAGGCGGTGACGGCAGCGTTGACCCTGGCGGCATCGATCCCGCACGTTATCCTCAATCCCGCCCCCGCCGATGACTTGCCGCGCCGGCCCCTGCCGGCCGTGCGCGTCCTGACGCCCAACGAGCCGGAGGCGCGCCTCCTGGCCGGACTGGCCCCCGACGGGTCGGAGGCGATCGCCGATGTGGCGCTGCGGGTGGCCGAGACCTTTCGTGTCCCGAACATCGCGATCACGTTGGGGAGCGACGGCTGCTACCTCCTCTCGGGCGGGTCCGGCGAATCACTGCCCTGTCCAAGCGTGCGGGCGGTCGACACGTCCGGCGCCGGGGACTGTTTCAACGCCGCGTTGAGCCTGACGCTCGCCGCGGGATGGATGCTGCCGGAGGCGGCGCGCTTTGCCATGCATGCCGCCTCCTATTCGGTGACCAGGGTGGATTCCTGGCCGGCCTTCCCGACGCTGGACGAGGTGCTACGCTTCGGCGGTCAGGTCGAATAGGCCGGAGAGAATTGATAGGGGGTGTTTCGCTTGGCTACGTGTCGTCCCAAGATCGTGCTTATCGGCGCCGGGAGCGCCAGCTTCGGCCTCGGCGTGCTCCGCGACGTCGTGCAGAGCCCGGAGCTGCGCGGGAGTACGCTGGCGCTGGTGGATATCAACGAAGAGGCGGTCGCCACGATCGCCGATCTGGCGCAGCGCCTCAGTGATGCGGCCGGCGCCGAGCTCGTGATCGAGCACACGACCGAGCGGCGCGACGCCCTCCGCGACGCCCGGTTCGTCGTCGTCGCCATCGAGCGCGAGCGGGAGCGGCTGTGGCGGCTGGACTTCGACGTACCCAATAAGTATGGAATCCGGCAGGTGACCGGCGAAAACGGCGGGCCGGGCGGACTGTTCCACTCGCTTCGGATGATCCCGCCGGTGCTGGCGATCGCCCGCGACATGGAGCAGATCTGCCCGGAGGCGCTGCTGATCAATTACACCAATCCGATGAGCCGGATCTGTCTCGCCCTGTCGCGCCACACCACCCTGCAATTCGTCGGACTCTGCCACGGCATCCATAATCACGTCCCCCGCCTGGCGAAGATCATGGACATGGACGCGGCGGACATCGAACCGAAGGCCGCCGGCATCAACCACATCACCTGGATCCTCGATCTGCGCCGCAAGAGCACCGGCGAGGATCTCTATCCCCGGCTGCGCGAGACGTGCGGTAGCTATGATCCGACGTACTTGCCGCTGGACCGGTATCTGTTCGCGCGCTATGGCCTCTTCCCTTCGCCCAGCGACGACCATCCCGCCGAATATCTGCCCTACGCCTGGGAGTTCTGCGGGTTGCGCGGCCCCGACTTGGAGGGCGGCGCCAGCTATCGAGACAACCTGTGGGCGCGCATCCACCGCATCCTGGACGGGGAAGAGCCGGTCGCCACGTTGCTCACGAAGCGCTCCGGCGAACGCGCGGTCGACATCATGGTCTCGGTCGTCACCGCGCGAAACGGCTACGAATGGGCCGTCAATATCCCCAATCGCGGCCACATCGCCAACCTCCCCGACGGCTGCATCGTCGAGGTCCCGGCCGTCGTCTCCTCGTGGGGGACGCGGGGCCTGAACGTGGGCGCGCTGCCGGACGGCATCGCCGCGTTGCTGCGCACCCAGGTCGCGGTCCAGGAACTGGTAGTGGAGGCGGCGGTCACCGGCGACCGTCGGGTCGCGCTGCAAGCCTTACTGGCCGATCCGGTGGTCCAGAGCGCCAAGGCGGCGGAGCAGACCCTGGACGAGCTCCTGCGGCTCGAAGCGGACTATCTCCCCCAGTTCGCCTGAGTCGCGAGCGTCCGCCGACCCCGCGTCGGTGATTACAATGGTGGAAATGAAAAACGGGCGATTGCTTGCACCGCCCGGACCCAGAACAGCCCTTCAGACCAAGGAGGATGCGTATGCGTTCCGCTTCATCGGCAACGTTCCCTCGTCGGCGGGTGCTGGCCATGTTGGGCGCGGGCCTCGCGCTTCCGCTCCTCGCCGCCTGCGGCGGTGCGGCCAGCGCCACCGTCAGTACCGGCAGCGCGTCCGAAGCCCCGGCGACGAGTAGCGCAGCGAGCACCGCGCCGCTCGCCACTTCCACCGCCACGAGCGCGGCCAACTCCGCCCCGACCTTGGTCACGACGGTGGCGAGTTCGGCGACCACTTCATCGAGCGCATCGGGACCGGCAACCTCCGCGGGTGCGACGACATCCGCGTCCGCCGCGGCACCGGCGGCGAGCAGCGCGGTCGGCGCCCAAGCGATCACCCTGCAAGTAGCGTCGCGGCGGACCGGCGGCACCGACGCGGCGAAACTGGAGCAGGCGCTCTACGACGACTTCGCCAAGGGCGTACCGGGCCTGCGCGTGCAGATCACCTACGGCGTCGATCCGGAGCAGGAGTTGATCGTCCACCACGCCGGCGGCACGCCGCTGGACTACGTGTACAACGACTGGGGCACCTGGAGCGACCTCGCGACGAAACAGGTCATCGCCGACCTCACCCCCTACTTTCAGCAAGCGAAGATCAACACGAACATCTTCGCGGCGCAGGCCGTGCAGAATTACTCGCTTCAGCAGAAAATCTACGGCCTGCCGGTCACCATGTCGGTCGATGCCCTGGCCTACAACGTCGAGCTCTTCGACACCCACGGTATTGCCCACCCGCCGGTGGACACCAAGGACACCACCTGGACGATGGAGAAGTTCCTCGAAGTTGCCCAGAAGCTCACCAAAGGCGACGGCACCCAGTTTGGCTTTTCCGGCAGCGCCAACGGCTACAACACCGCCGGTTGTACCGACGGCACCTATTTCGGCATGCCGTCGTGGGACGAGAGCGCGCAGAAGTCCCGGTACGACAGCGCGGAATGGGCGAAGGGGTCGCACTACTGGCTGGACTTGCGCACGAAGTACAACGTGCAGCCGAACGGCGATCAGGCGAAGCAGATCAAGGCGAACCTCCCGGATATCTTCGTCTCCGGCAAGATCGGCATGAGCGTCGTCTACGCTATCAACTGGCAGCCGAGCCAGATCCCGTTCAAGTGGGCGCTGGCGACCATCCCCTATTCCGGCACCGGCAACAACATCTCCGCGCGCATGTACCCGAGCGGCCTGCACATGGAGGCATCATCGCCGCACAAGGACGTCGTCTGGCAGCTCTTCCAGTGGCTGACCATCCCGGCCAACGGCGGACGCTATCCCCTGGTCGCCGGCCACTCCGTGTCGCCGCTGCTCAACGGCGGCTCCGACCTGGCGCAGAAGACGCGCCAGGA
>JAICXR010000354.1 GCA_025980355.1 Chloroflexota bacterium
CGGGGGGTCGGCGCGCGACCGCCGACGCGGCGCACGAACTCGCGGATGTGGTCCGGTGTCGTGCCGCAGCAACCGCCGATCACGTTGACGCCGAAGTCGGTGACGAACTCTTCCAGCAGGACACCCATCTCCTCCGGCAGTTCGGGATAGACGGCAACGCCGCCCTGGTTGAGGGGGATGCCGGCGTTGGGGATGCAGGAGATCGGCAACGTGCTGTGGGAGCAAAGGTAGCGAATCGGTTCGCGCATGTGCTGGGGGCCGGTGGAGCAGTTGATGCCGATCACCTGCACCGGCAACGCTTCCAGCGTCGCCATGGCGGCGGCGATGTCGGTGCCGAGCAGCATGCGCCCCGTCACGTCCAGCGTCACCTGCGCCTGGATCGGCAGCCAGCGCCCGGACTCCTTGAAGTAGCGATGGATGCCGGCGATGGCGGCCTTCAGTTCCAAGAGGTCCTGGGTCGTCTCGATGATCAGCAGGTCGCAGCCGCCGTCCACCAGCGGCTTCGCCTGCTCGCCGAAGATCTCGGCGAGGTCGTCGAAACCCAGGCGGCCCAACGTCGGGTCGTCGGTCGACGGCAGCATGCCGGTCGGCCCCATGGAGCCGGCGACGAAACGGGGCCGCTCCGGCGTGGCGAAGCGGTCGGCCACCCGCCGCGCCAACTGGGCGGCGGCGAAGTTGACGGCGTAGACCTCATCGGGGATGCCGTACTCCCCCAGCTTCAGGCGATTGCCGCCGAAGGTGAAGGTCTCCAGCACGTCGGCGCCCGCCTCCATAAAGCTGGTATGGATCTGCTCCACGATATCGGGCCGCGAGATCGGCAGGTAGTCGTTGAAGCCTTCATGGCCGCCAAAGTCGGCGGCGGTCAGCTCCATGGCCTGCACGGTGGTGCCGAAGGCGCCGTCGAAAATCAGGACGCGGCGTTGCAGTTCCTGGAGGTAGCGGCTTTCCGGCATCAGCGTAGTCCTATCTTCTCTTGCACGTCGCGCAGCGTCGGCTCGGCGACCGCCGCGGCGCGGTCGCGACCCTGTTGCAGTTGGCGATCCAGTTCGGCCGGGTCGTCGACATACCGGCGGTGCCCCTCCTGCAAGGGCTCCAGCGCCGCGATGACGCGGTCGGCGACTTCGCGCTTCACGTCGCCATAGCCGCGTCCGGCGAAGTGGGCCTCGACCCGCTCCGCGGTCTCGCCGGCAAGCGTCTGGTAAATCTCCAGCAGGTTCGTGATGCCGGGCCGGGCGGGATCGAAGGTCGCCTCGGTGCCGGAATCGGTCTTGGCGCGCATCAGCTTGCGCCGGACCAGGTCCGGCGGATCGAGCAGGGCGATCGTGCCGTTGGGGTCCACATCGCTCTTGCTCATCTTCTGGGTCGGGTCGGTGAGCGACATAATGCGGGCGCCCGCCTCGCCGATCAGGACGTCCGGCAGCACGAAGGTGTCGCCGAAGCGGTGGTTGAAGCGCATCGCGACGTCGCGCGTCAGTTCGACGTGCTGGCGCTGGTCGTCGCCCACCGGCACCAGGTGCGCCTGGTAGAGCAGGATGTCGGCGGCCATGAGCGCCGGGTAGTCGAAGAGGCCGGCGCTGATGCGCTCCCCGCTGCCCTTGGCGACCTTATCCTTATATTGCGTCATACGCTCCAGCCAGCCCATCGGCGTGAAGCAGTTCAGCAGCCAGGCCAGTTCGCTGTGGGCGGCGACGTGCGACTGGACGAAGATCACCGACTTCGCGGTGTCCAGCCCCGCCGCCAGGTAGAGCGCGACGAGGTCGCGCGTGCGCCGGCGCAACTCTTGGGGGTCCTGCGGCTCGGTGATGGCGTGCAAGTCGACGATGCAGAAGTAGTTCTCGTACGCATCCTGCATGGCCACCCAGCGCCGGAGCGCCCCCAGGTAGTTGCCCAGCGTCAGCTCGCCGGACGGCTTAATCCCGGAGAATACTCGTTTGCGCATCGTTCGCCGTTCCACTTCCGCACCAGCAGGATCAGGCGCAATTGTACCAGTGACATTGCCGCCCGTACTTCGGGCAGGCGAGCGCGGCACGGGGCGGGCAAGGCGATGAACGCCAATGGCCTGCTCGCCGGGCTGGCGCTCATCCGGCCCTGTGGGCAACGGTGAAACACTTCGATTGAGTCCCATCGATTGGCCCCGTAGATTGAGTGCCGGGCGTACCGATCGCGGGGCGACGCAGGCGGTTGGCCCGTTCCTTGCTACCATGGCGCGCCGGGAGGTTTGGAACGATGGGCGCCATTAAGCGTGTACAGGCATTCTGGGCGAAGTTCGGCAACGACTGGGGAATGAACCTGGCCGGTCTGCTGGCCTATAACTTCCTCACGGCAATCTTCCCGCTGTTGCTGGGCATCCTGGCGCTGGTGGCGTTCGTCGCCCCGGCGTCCATCATCGAACAATTGGCCAGCAAGATGAACACGGCGCTGCCGGCGTCGTTGACCAGCGGCGCGAACATCAACTTTTACACCATCCTGCAGGGCTTCCAGAAGGCCTCCGGGATCACCTTACTGGTGAGCCTGGTCGGCCTGATCTGGACCGGGTCGAACCTGTTCGGCGTCATGGAGAACTGCTTCAGCATCGTCTTCCGTACGAAGACGCGCGGCTTCATCGAGCAGAAGCTGATGTCGATCGTCATGATCATCATCTTCGCGATCCTGGCGCCACTGGCCGTCGTCGCCTCGTCGATCGTCGGCTCCGTCTCCGCCATCGTGCATGCCCTCGGCAACATCCCGGGCCTCGGCCTGCTCTTCGCCATCGGCGGCTACCTCGTCGGCGTCTTGCTCGCCTTCATCCTGTTCTTCTGCATCTACCTCATCGTCCCCAATATGCGGATCAACCCCCGTGACGCCTGGCCGGGCGCCCTTTTCGCCGCGATTCTGTTTGAGATCGTCAGCCTGGTCTTCCCCTTCTATGTCCGTATGCAGCACGCGCAGTTCGGAGCGTTCGTGCTGCTGCTGGCGATCCTCACCTTCTGGTTCTGGGTGATCTCCCTGATCCTGCTCCTGGGCGCGGAGATGAACTCCTTCGCCGCCCTCGGGCAACGCGCCGCCGGCGGCGACCTGCCGACATTGCTCCACGACAGCCAGGTGCATGGTGACATTCCCCGCGAGGGAGAAGACGCCGATGCCCCGCCGGCCGGCCATCCGGTCAGCCGCCAGGGTGAACGGGTGCACGCCAGCGAACGCCAGGGCAAGGCCCAGATCGGCGAAGACGCCGCGCATGCCCCCGACGATGCCGACCGCGGCTCCGGTCCGGACCGGGCGAAGCCCGAGCGGGGCCGCACAACCGCGGCGAGTGTCGCGACGCCGATGAAGCCCGCCGGTAGCCGGTTCGGAGGGGCGCTGCTGGCAGTGCTGGCCGGGCTGCTGGCGCTGCTGTCGGTTGTCCGCCGCGACAACCCAGTGCGCGTGCTGTAGGAAGGGACGGGCCGCCGATCGCGATCGGCGGCCCCAGAGACCGCATTCGGATACAATCGACCGTGGCTGCTATTGTTTCTCCGGACGCACTATACAGGAGGCTCGATGGCGCGGCGGTTCACCGTGGCCGAGGCTAACGCACTGTTGCCGACCGTCATCCCCTTGCTGGAGGAGCTGCGCGACATCGCCGTCAGGTTGATCAAGATCCGCGACGAGCTGGCGAGCGTGACCCCGGCCGGCCGCCGTAACGGGCAGGCGAATCGGGTAGTGCAACTGGAGACGGAGGCGGCGGACGCCGCTCCCCGTGCCGACGCGCTGCTGCGTGAGCTCTACGCCATGGGTGTGGAGGTCAAGGACCCCTCCACCGGCCTTATCGACTTTCGGTCCCTGCGGGGGGACGAAGAAGTGTATCTCTGCTGGCGTCTCGGTGAGGGACGGATCGCCTGGTGGCACGACCTGGACACTGGCTTCCAGGGACGGCGGCCCCTCTGAAATATCTACGGACCGCCTGAAGACGCCCCATTATCGCGACCTCTCCGCTGACGATGCCAGCGCCGCCAGCGCCGCTTCCGCCACCGCACCGGGTGGGAGACGCCTGACACAGGGATGCCACGGCAATTGCAGCGCGTCCCAGTGCAACCGGTCACAGGGGGCGCAGAGCATGCGGGACGCTACCCAGCGGTGGCGCCCTGGATC
>JAICXR010000096.1 GCA_025980355.1 Chloroflexota bacterium
GCCGTCGACACCATGAACGTCCGGGCCTGCAGTGTGCTCTACGTCGCGCCCCTTTGGTACCTGATCTACGACGGCGGCCCGACCCGGGCCGACTCCTACGACGAGTTCACCCGCCTGGCCGCCGGCTTCGACCCGATACATTTCCAGCCGGTGTCCGGCCGCGACCCCTGGGTGCGCTCCTCCCACGCCTCGGGCAGCGTCCGCTACGTCGACGCCATCCAGGTCGACGGCGTCATGCACTACTACTACGAGTACGCCCGGGCCGACCGGGCGCACGAGCTGCGGCACGCGGCGGTGCGGCTGGGATAGGCGCAGCCCACTCTGGCGTCGGTGGCGTGGGCCTCCCCGCCCACCGAGCGCCGGGAGCCTGTCGCGTCGTTCCGCCGCCCATAGCATTCTCCCGGCCTCCATGCTATGCTTCCCCTACCCCACCTAGGGTGGGGAGAATGGACAAGAGACGTGGCAACGGATAGCAAGCGCGAGATCGATATCGGCCTCAAGGTGGCGGCGGGGCAGTTGGAGGGCGTGCGCCGTATGGCGAGCCAGGGCGCCTACTGCGTCGATCTGATGAAGCAGTTGTCGGCGGTGCAGGCGCAACTGGAGCGCGTCAACCGCGCGGTGCTGAAGAATCACCTCTCCACCTGCGTGTCGGAGGCGATCCGCAGCGGCCAGGGCGAACAGAAGATCGAGGAACTCATGCAGGCCCTGAAGTACAGCACCGGCCTGACCGGCGTGCAGCCCGACCTGGCAGGCGTGGCGGCCCTGGGCAGCGCCGACTCCTGCTGCACGCCGGCGGCGGACCGGTAGAGGGAGGATAGCCATGGCTACCGCCGTTGATACTCCTGACACGAATCGGGAAACCCCTGCCGCCCCGACGGTCGACACCCAGTTCGGCGTCGAAGGGATGACCTGCGCCTCCTGCGTGCGTCGGATCGAGAAGCGGCTAGCGCGCGTGCCCGGTGTCGAACGCGCCGATGTCAACCTGGCGACGGAACAGGCCCACGTGGTCTACGACCCCGCCCTGGTAGACATGCCGGCACTGGCGAGCGCCATCGAACAGGCGGGCTACCACGTCCGCGAGGCGGCCGCGCCACCAGCCCTGCCGGTGTCCGCTCCGCCTACCGGCGTGGCCGATGCGACTCCAGTAGCCGAGCCGATGGACACCCATGTCCTGGCCCGGCAGCGGGAAATTGCGGGGCTGCGCCGGAAGGCGCTGAGCAGCCTCAGCGTCGGCATCGTGATGATGGCGCTCATGTACTTGCCTTTTGGCATTGATATGACGTTGCTAGCGCCCGTGTTGCTGATCGCCGCCACCGTCGTCCAGTTCTGGGCGGGATCCACTTTCTACGCCGCGGCCTGGGCGGCGGGACGGCACGGCACCACCAACATGAACACGCTCGTCGCCGTCGGCACCAGCGTCGCCTACGGCTACAGCGCCTTCGTCACGCTCTGGCCATCCCTCGCCGCACGTTGGGGCTTCCCGTCGCATCTATACTTCGAGACCTCCGTCATCATCGTGGCGCTGATCTTGATGGGACGCTGGCTGGAGGCGCGGGCACGCGGCCAGACCGGCGCCGCCATCATGGCGCTGATGGGCTTGCAGGCGCGGACGGCGCGCGTCGTTCGCGACGGCGTGGACCAGGACATCCCGGTGACGGCGGTGCAGGTCGGCGACCTGGTCCGCGTGCGGCCCGGCGAGAAGGCGCCGGTGGACGGCACCGTGGTAGAAGGCCGGTCGGCGCTGGACGAGAGTATGCTGACCGGCGAGAGCCTGCCGGTGGAGAAGGGCCCCGGCGACCGCATCATCGGGGCGACGCTCAACACCAGCGGCAGCTTCATCTTCCGCGCCGAGAAGGTGGGCAAAGACACGGCGCTCGCCCAGATCGTGCGCCTGGTCGAAGATGCGCAGGGCAGTAAGGCGCCGATCCAACGGCTGGCCGATACGATCGCCTCCTACTTTGTGCCGGCCATCCTGATCGTCGCGGCCCTGACGTTTGCCGGCTGGTTACTGATCGGCCCCGAGCCGAAACTGACGATGGCGTTGCAGGCGGCGATCGCCGTCCTCATCATCGCCTGCCCCTGCGCGTTGGGGCTCGCCACGCCGACCGCCATCATGGTCGGGACGGGCAAGGCGGCGGAGCTCGGCGTGCTGATCCGCGGCGGCGAGGCGCTGGAGCAGGCCCGCAAGGTCACGACGGTGGTGCTGGACAAGACCGGCACGCTGACCCGCGGCAAGCCGGCCGTCACGAGGGTGGTGCCGGCCGAGGGGCTGGCGGAGCCGGAGTTGTTGCGGCTGGCGGCCGCCGCCGAAGTCGGCTCCGAGCATCCGCTGGGCCAGGCGATCGTGGCGCGGGCGCGGGAGTTGGGCCTCGCCCTCCCGGCCGCCGAAGGGTTCCAGGCCGTCGCCGGGCGCGGCATCCGCGCGCGGGTGGAGGGGCGAGACCTCCTGCTGGGCAACCGGTCGATGCTGACGGACGCCGGTATTGCCCTGAACGGCCTGACAGCAAGCACATTGGCACTGGCCGACGCCGGGGAGACGCCCATGTTCCTGGCGCTGGATGGCCAGATGGCCGGCGTCGTGGCCGTGGCGGACACCCTGAAACCGGAGTCGGCGGAGGCGGTGGCGGAGTTGCGGGCGCTGGGCCTGGAGGTCTGGCTGCTCACCGGCGACAACCGGTCGACGGCCGAGGCGATCGGCCGGCAGGTCGGCATCGACCACATCCTGGCGGATGTATTGCCCGGTCAGAAGGCGGCGCAGGTTGCGGCGCTGCAGGCGCAGGGGCATACGGTCGCCATGGTCGGCGACGGCGTCAACGACGCCCCGGCTCTGGCCCGGGCCGACCTGGGCATCGCGATCGGCGCCGGCGCCGACGTGGCGATGGCCGCCTCCGACATCACCCTGATCGGCGGCGACTTGCGCGGCATCACCACCGCGATCGCCCTCTCCCGCCACACGGTGCGCGTGATCAAGCAGGGCCTCTTCTGGGCCTTCGCCTACAACGTGCTGTTGATCCCCGTGGCGATGGGGCTGCTCTACCCGTTCTTCCAGGTGCTGCTCAGCCCGATGCTGGCGGCGGCGGCGATGGCCATGAGCAGCGTCAGCGTCGTCACCAACGCCCTGCGCCTGCGCGGCTTTACCCGGCCCAGCAGCCCCCAGGCGATCCTGCACCCGCCGCTCGGGCAACGCATCCGGCAGTACGCCTACCTCGGCGGCATCGCCCTGGTCGCGCTCGCCATCGGCGTGGCGGCGCTCCTCGTCGCCCGTTGAGGGATCGCGCCGCCGGGCTTGGGACCGAGGCACGTGATAATCGGGCAGTAGCCGTCGCTATCATGGCGGCGCAAGCGAAAGGACTTTGAACAATGGCAACGGCGGTTCTGGACGTTCCCGACATCTCCTGCGAGCACTGCGAGCGGGCGATCAAAGGGGCGCTGACCCCGATCGCAGGAGTGCAGACCGTGTCGGTCGACATCCCCGGCAAGCAGGTGCAGGTCGAGTACGACCAGCGTCAGGTCAGCGTGGACCGGATGAAGGAGGTCCTCCAGGAGGAGGACTATCCGGTCGCGTCGGTCAGGTAGCACCTTCCAGAAGAAAGGGAACGGATCAATGGAAAAGGACCCGGTCTGCGGCATGGACGTCGATCCTCGGACGGCCCGCCAGAAAACGGACTACAATGGCAAGACGTACTACTTCTGCGGCCCCGGCTGCAAGAAGGCATTCGAGGCGGCCCCGGAGAAATACCTGGATCCGGGGCACAAGCCCTCGATGTAGGGGCGGCCCCCGTGGCCGCCCCTACTCTGTTCCCTTGCTGTCCGAGGTGTCGCGGCCGCCTCCGAGGCTTCCCGTTCGTTGACACGTCCCGTCGTTCGGCGCTACCATCCGCGTCGTTGACCGCGATCGTAGATATCGTAGATGAGGTAATGGCAGTAGCGCCGTGATGGACGAAACAGCCCGGCCCGGCATGCTGCCTTCGAGCGAGCCGCCGTCCGCCGAGACGGCGGCGCTGCTGGCGGCATGCCGCCAAGAAATCGACGACCTGGACCGCCAACTGGTGGCGCTGCTCAACGCACGCGCCCGGGTGGTGGAGCGCGTCGGTCGGATCAAGCAGCAAGGCAGCGTGGCGGCGTTTATCCCCGAGCGCGAAGAAGGCGTCTATGAGAACGTCCGCGCCGCTAGCGAGGGACCCTTGCCGGCGGACGGGCTGAAGGCGATTTACCGGGAGATTCTCTCCGCCATGCGCTCCCTGGAGGACCACCTGACGGTCGCCTACCTCGGGCCGCCGCAGACGTTCACCCACGAGGCGGCCACCCGGCGCTTCGGCTCCGCCGCCCGGTACCTGCCGCAGCCGGCCGTGAAGGACGTATTCGCGGCCGTCGAGCGTGGCGTGGCCGACTACGGCGTGGCCGCCATCGAGAACTCCATCCAGGGCGTCGTCACGGCCACCCTGGACGCCTTCGTCAACGCCGACCCGACCCTCAAGGTCTGCGCCGAGATCATCCTGCCCATCAGCCACTTCCTGCTCGGCCTCGGCCCGCTCAGCAGCGTCCGCCGCGTCTATTCGCATCCGATGGCGCTCGGTCAGTGCCGTAGCTGGCTGGCGGCACACCTGCCGGGCGCCGAGCAGATCGAAGTGTCCAGCACCAGCCGCGCCGCCGAACTGGCCCAGGACGACCCGACGGCGGCGTCGATCGGGGCAAGGATCGCCGCCGACCACTACCACCTGCAGGTCCTGGCGGAACACGTCCAGGATCGCAGCGACAACGCGACGCGCTTCTACGTCCTGGGCCATCAGGTCGGCCAGCGCTCCGGCAATGACCGGACCGCCGTGATGCTCTCCATCCACGACCGCGTCGGCGCCTTGCACGATATCACCGGCTGTCTGGTGCGTCACGGCCTGAACATGACCCATTTCGACCACCGGCCCTCGCAGCGCCGCGTCTGGGATTACATCTTCTTCATCGAGATCATCGGTCACCCCGATGACCCCGCCGTCGAGGCGGCGCTGGAGGAGTTGCGCGAGTACTGCCTCTCCGTGCGCGTGCTCGGCGCCTGGCGGCAAGGCGAGCTCGCTGCCGTCAAGGCATAGCTCTGCTTTTGGGGCATGACTCCCTTCCCTCCTTTGGCGGCGGCACGTACAATGCCCGAACGGCGAGCAACGACGGAGGCGGTGTGGACGACGGGCTGGACGGGGCGATCGAGCAGTGCCTGGCGTCGTCGGGCTGCCCGCAGTGCGGCGAACGCCTCCACCTGCTGCGCATCCTGAGCCGCCGCACCGCCACCGCCGTCATCGCCACCCATTGCGAAGGCTGCGGCGCCGTCGCCAACCGGGTCTGTTTCACGGGCGACCTGCTGGCACGGCTCCACCACTGCCTGGCCGACCCCTTCGACGAAGGCTTGCCGGAAGGGGAAGGCGTGGTCGTGGCGGAGGATGTCGTCGCGATGCACGACTACCTCAACGGCTTTGACGGCGACTTCCTCGCCCTCTTCCGCGGCTCCTGGCGGCCGTGACGCGCGTCTGCGGCGTGATCGGCCGGTCGCTCCGGCATTCAATCTCCGCCGTCTTTCAACAGGCGGCGTTCGACGCCCTGGGCCTCGATGTGCGCTACCACGCCTGGGAACTGGCGCCGGAGGCGCTCGGCGCGCACATGGCCCGACTCGGGCAACCGGACGCCCTGGGCAGTAACGTGACCATCCCCTACAAGCTGGCGGTGCTCCCGTACCTGGCGCGGCGCGACCCGCTGGTCGAGCTCGTCGGCGCCGCCAACACCATCGTCAATGAAGGCGGCCGCCTCGCCGGCTACAACACCGACGTGGCCGGCTTCCTGCGCGCCCTCCGCGAGGACGGCGCCTTCGACCCTGCCCATCGAGAGGCGCTGCTACTGGGGGCGGGCGGGGCGGCCCGGGCGGTCGCGGTCGGCTTGCTGAGCGCGGGCGTCAGCCGCCTCTGGCTGGCCAACCGCCATCGGGAACGCGCCGACGCGCTCGCCGCCGCGCTGGCCGATGAGCGCGTCGCTGTGCTTGCCTGGCAGAGTCCCGCCTTCGCCACTACCCTCGCCCAGGCCCCATTGGTCGTCAACGCCACGCCGGCCGGTATGCTCGGCGAACACGTCGCCTTGACCCCGCTGCCGGATCCCCGCTTCGCGCCGGGCGCCCTGCTCGTCGACCTCGTGGCCAATCCGCTGGAAACGCGCCTCATGCGCGAGGCCCGCCAGGCCGGCGCCCGCGTGCTCGGCGGCCTGCCCATGCTCGTCTACCAGGGCGCGGAGTCCTTCCAGCACTGGACCGGCCTCCCCGCCCCGATAGCGGTGATGCGGCAGGCGGCGGAGCGGGCCATGCGCGACTAATCGACGCTGACCCGCAGGCCGTCGTAGGCCGGCGTGACGCCATAGGGCCGTAACAGCTCCGCCAGCTCGGCGTGGAGCGGGCTCTTGTGGTGGGACATGTGCTGGGCGAAGCGTTGGGCGCCGGCGGTAAGGAGACCGCGGCGGCCGAGCTCCTGGTGATGCCAGCCGCACTGTTCAATGTTCATGTGGCCGCCGGGCTGGTCGGCGTCCGGCGCCGGCTGCGTGCCCACCGTCGCTTCGATGCCGACCATGCCGAAACGGACCCCTTCGGCGGCGAGTTGATCCAGCGCCTGCCACGTTTCCGGGAAGAAGGCGCCGGTGTCGTTGGCCCAGAGCAGGGCGCTCGCGCCCCGGCGGATCGCGTAGAACAGGGGATCGATGCGCATGTCGTGGCGCGCCCGCAACGCGGTGACGGTATAGGGGCCGAGCGAAAAGGTCTCGAAAGCCGCCACCGCCCGCAGGGTGAGGCGCTTCTGCTCCAACCGACCATAGGCGGTAATGGCGTCGATGGTCGGCCGGGAGCCGCAGAGCTCCCACCACTCGGGCGTCGTGCCGGTGAAGCCCTGCTCTCGGAAGTTGAAGTTGCTCTCCAGGAGGTGGTCGGAATGGCTGTGCGTCTGCAACACCCAGCGCACGCGGTCCAACCTCAGGTTCAGGGCGTGGGCGGAGGCCAGCAGATCGGGGCCGACATCGATCAACAGCTCGCCATCGATGAGGGCGGCGGTCCGCCGCCGCAGATCACGGCCGCCGGCCTCGCGCGCCGCCCGGCAATGATCGCAAGAGCAGAAGAGTGCCGGATAGCCCTCGGCGGCGGCGGTGCCCAGATACAGCAGTTCCACGACGGTGTCCTTTCGTGACGGGCGGGATTATGGCACATCGACCGGTTGAACGATAGCCGGGAGGCGACAGGTTGCATCCACCGAGTCCGTTCCCCGGCGACTGAAGTCGCGGGCAACATATGGCGAAGTCCGCCTACGCGGACTGGGACCCAACCCGCGAAGGCGGGTTTTGCAAGTGTTGCCCGCGACTTCAGTCGCCGGGGAACAGCTTTGCCGGGAGCTCGGCTTCAGCCAAACTTCAGGAACAACGTGGTTGGGCTTCAGCCTGGCCGGTATCATCAATTGCAGCATGGGGCCGCTGCGCCGCTGTCGTTTCGCCCCGCATTGCCCGATGGAGCGCCGGCCGCAGCGCGCCCCCAGCCGCCGAGCAGCCCAGAAGGAGAAGGTATGCCAGCAGTGGAGTTGGCGACGCCGGAGCAGGCCACCGAAATGGCGCCACGAATCCTGGTGGTCGACGACGAGGAGACGATCCGCGAGTTCCTGGAGTTGGGCCTGACCCACGAGGGCTACCACGTGGAAACGGCCGCCGATGGCCCCACCGCCCTGCGGCTGGCGACGCGCCTGAAGCCCGACCTGATCATCCTGGACATCATGCTGCCCGGCGCCGACGGCCTGGAAGTCTGTCGCCGCATCTCCGCCACCAGCGATGTGCCGATCATCATGCTGACGGCCAAAGGGGAGCTCCAGGATCGGGTGGCCGGGCTTGACGGTGGCGCCGATGATTACATCGTCAAGCCGTTCCGTTTCCAGGAGCTGCTAGCGCGGGTGCGGGCCGTGCTGCGGCGGCGCGGCAAGACGCTGCACCAGGTCCTGCGCTACGCCGATGTGGTGCTGAACCGCGACACGCGCGAAGTCTGGCGCAATGGCGCCGCGATCCTGCTGACTCCCCGCGAATTCGACGTGCTGGAGCTGTTCCTGGCCCACCCGCGGCAGGTCTTTTCCCGCGAAACGATCCTCAACCGGCTCTGGGGCTACCACTACATCGGCGATACCAACGTCGTGGAAGTCCACATCAGCTCCCTGCGGGAAAAGCTGGGCGACACCGACCGGCGCTTGATCCAGACCGTGCGGGGCGTCGGCTACTGTCTGCGCCTGCCCGGCGGGGGGTGAGGCCGTGCGCTTCCTGCTCTCCCGGATCTCGCTGCGCTGGCAACTGGCGATGCTCTACGTCGTCTGCCTGAGCGCCGCGCTGGGATTGTTGGGAGTGGGGCTCTTTTTCGCCCTGAGCACGATCCTCGACCAGAGCGTGTACAGCCAGCTCCAGGCCGATGCCGGGCGACTGGCCTCGACCGGGCAGTTGCAGGTGGTGCAGCAAACGGGCAACGGGCGTTCGTCGATGCTTGCCCCCTTCGCCGCGCGCTATGGGCCCGGCATGCCGGCGACGGAGCCCTGCGGCGGTCCTCGCGCGCCGAACTGCAAGACGACGGGCGCCCCACCGCCGACGCCCGGTCCGGCGGCGACGCCGACGACGAGCGCCACGCCGGAGGCTACGTCTTCCACTACGGCGGCCGGTAACCAGGCCTCCGCGGCATCGACGCCGGAGGTCGGCGCGACACCGGCACCGGCCTCGTCCGCCCCGGCCAACCTGGGCTTCGACCGGTTCGTCCCCTCCGGTGTCGCCGCGCGCTTCATCGACAGCAGCGGGAAAGTCGTCGTGCAAGGCGGCAACAGTGACGTGCTCAGCAGCATGGCGATGCCCGCCGTCCAACTGATCAACAGCCTGGACGCCACCGGGCGCCAGCAGCAGCAAGACAGCCGGCCGCCTGGCCGGATCGCCGTCCTCACCGAACCCGCCGTCACGGCCGGCGGCGTCCAGGGCGTCTTGCAGGTGGGTACGTCCCTGGCGCAGATCGACACCTTCCTCTCCATTTTCCACTTCGTGCTCCTGGTGGGCGGCGGTATGGCCCTCGGTGGCGGCACCTTCCTCGCCCTGGCCCTCACCCGTCGCGTGCTGCAGCCGCTGAACCGTATGGCGGGGGTGAGCCGGACGATCGCCGGCGGCGATCTGGCGCGCCGCTTCACCGGGCC
>JAICXR010000510.1 GCA_025980355.1 Chloroflexota bacterium
CGCCACGAAACCGGGTGATCCGGCGGCCGAGCAGCAAGCCTTCAACCAGGCGGCCTCGGCGCTGCAACAGGCCGGCCAGGCGGTCACGGGCGATAATCAAGCGCAACAGGCCGTCTCCCAGGTCCAGGCGAGCGAGGCCGCGCTCAGCGCGGCCCAGCAGGTGGCGGCGGGCCAGAACGCCACCGGGCAGGCGAGTACGCCGGGCGACCAGGCGCAGCAGGTTTCGAACCTCGGCAACCCGGCCGTCGGCCAGCAGGCGGCCGGCAGCCAGAGCGGGACGCCATCCGATTCCGCCACGGCGGGGCAGCCGTCGGACGGTTCGCCGCCGGGCAGCCAGACCGGCGCGGCCGGCGACAGCAGCGGGCAAGCGGCGGGTACCGACGCGGCGGCGGGACAGGGGCAACAGGCCGGCCAGGCCACGGGGCAAAGCGGGCAGGGAGCGAACGGACAGAACGGCGACGGCAGCGGGCAGGGACAGGCCGGCGGCCACGGCAGCGGCGGTGGGCCGGGCAGCCAGGTCTACGCGCCCCAACCGGTGAATGGGCACACCGAGCAGTTGCCCAACTCCGCCACGGATCCCGGGCAGCAGGTGGCGGCCAACGGCTCCCAGGCGCCCCAGAATAACCAGTCGCTGGTGCCCTACAACCAGGTGATCGGCAGTTATCAGCAGCAGGCGGCGCAGGCGATGGACCAGAGCCAGGTGCCGCTGGACAAGAAGAACCTCGTGCGAGACTACTTCTCGGCCTTAGCTTCGGGAAAATAATGATTCAGACCGAATCCGACATCCGCCACTTTGCGGACACGGCACGGACGATCGAGGCGGAAATCGGACGGGTGATCGTCGGGCAGCAAGAGACGGTGCGCAACATCGTCATCGCCATCATCGCCGGCCAGCACGTCCTGCTGGAGGGCGTGCCGGGCCTCGGCAAGACGATGCTGGTGCGCACCCTCAGCCAGGTCCTGGATTTGCATTTCACGCGGGTCCAGTTCACGCCGGATCTGATGCCGGCGGACATCACGGGCACCACGATCATCAGCGAAGACGCCGACGGGCACCGAGAGTTCCAGTTCCAGCCGGGTCCGATCTTCACGAGCCTGTTGCTGGCCGACGAGATCAACCGAGCAACGCCGAAGACGCAGTCGGCGCTGCTGGAGGCGATGCAAGAGAAGACCGTCACGATCGCCCGCAGCACCCACCGCCTGCCCCTCCCGTTCTTCGTCATGGCGACCCAGAATCCCATCGAGATGGAAGGGACCTACCCGCTGCCGGAAGCCCAACTGGACCGCTTCTTCTTCAAGCTCGACGTGGGCTATCCGTCGGCGGAGGAGTTGGTGGAGATCCTCAACCGCACGACGACCCTGGCGACCCAGCAGCCGCAGCAGGTGGCCGACGGCCCGCGCATCCTGGCGATGAGCGACCTGGCGCGTTCGCTGCCCATTGCCACGCCCGTCGTGGAATATGCGGCGCGTCTGACGATGGCGACGCATCCGACCGATTCGGCCGCGCCGAAGGAGGTGCGCGAGTTCGTGCGCTTCGGGGCCAGCACGCGCGGGGCGCAGGCGTTGGTGATGGGCGCCAAGATTCGGGCGGCGCTGGATGGCCGTTTCAACGCCGCCTTCGACGACGTGCGCCAGACGGCCTTGCCGGCCTTGCGCCATAGGATCATCCTCAACTACGAGGCGGAGGCGGAGGGAATGGGCGCCGATCGCATCCTCCACGCACTGCTGGCGCAGGTACCGGAGGCGAGGTGATCGCCGGGCGGGGCGCGGCCGAGCGCCCGGTCGCAGGACCGCTGCTGGACCCGCTGTTGCTGCGCCGCCTGGAGCAACTCAGCCTGGTCAATCGGCGCCGGCTCGCTTCCAGCAACAAGGGCGAGCGGCGCAGCGTCCGCCGGGGCGCCTCCCTCGAATTCGTCGACTATCGCCAGTACACGCCGGGCGATGATCTCCGCCAGATCGACTGGAACGTCTATGGTCGCCACAATCACCTGGTGCTCAAGCTCTTTGAGGACGAAGAGGTGCTCGTCGTCCACCTGCTGCTGGACAAGAGCCGGTCGATGGACTGGGGCACGCCGAATAAGCTGCTCTACGCCCGTCAGGTCGCCGCGGCGCTCGGCTACGTCGCGCTGACCGGGTACGACAACGTCGAAGCGGTGCAGTTCACCGACCAGGGCCACGAGCACTACGGCCCCGGCCGCGGTCGCTCCGGCATCGCCGGTCTTTTTCGTTTCCTCAGTAGCGACGGCCAGCCGCCGGGTCAGACGGACCTGGACGGCGCGCTGCGTGGCTTCGCGGCCCGGCCGCGCTCGCCCGGCCTGGTGCTCCTCTTCAGCGACCTGCTCGACCCCACGGGCTACGCTCGCGCCCTGGTGCGCTTGCGCCAGCAACGCCACGAGGTCCTGCTCTTCCACGTCCTCTGTCCGGAGGAGCTGCGACCGTCCGTGGAAGGGGACCTGCGCCTGGTCGACCGGGAGACCGGTGAGGCGGTGGAGGTC
>JAICXR010000517.1 GCA_025980355.1 Chloroflexota bacterium
AGCCCGGCCGCGAGCGGGACGCGCTTGCGCAGCCGCAGGCGAGCACCCGCCTGGACGCCGGCCCGCTCCCGGAGCAGCAACGCCGCCCGCATGGCCAGGTTGGTGCTGCTGGCGAAGGGCAACGCCGGGTCGGTCGTCAGCTCCACGTCGTCGGCCGGCTCCAGCCCCAACTCGTCGGCGAGAGAGATCGCCTGGAACACCGATACCAGCTCGTGGAAACCGTCAGCCCGCCGCGCGACCACTTCCAGGGCCAGGTTGATCTTGGCGTGGGCCCGGACGGTAAACCCGTTCAGCGCACGCGCTCACCGGGACGGGAGCCGGGCACGGCCTGGGAGTTGAGGACTTCCTTCACCACGTCGCGCGGCCCGACGTTGCGAATACGCGCGGCCGGATTGATGATCAGACGGTGGGCGAGCGTCACTTCCGCCAGCGCCTTGATGTCGTCGGGGATGACGAAATCACGACCCTGGATCGCCGCCCGGGCCTGACCCGTCTTGAACAGGGCGAGCGAGCCACGCGGGCTGGCGCCCAGATAGACATCCTGATGACTGCGCGTGGCCGTCGTGATGTCGACGATGTACTGCTTGACAAGCGGATCGACGTAGACCCGCCGCACCTGCTCTTGCAGTTCCAGGAGCTGGGTAACGTCGATGACGGGCTCCAGCGTGGTCAGCGGATGCTGCAACTGCTGGCTCTCCAGGATGGAAATCTCGTCGCGCACCGAAGGGTAGCCGAGACGAACCGACATGATGAAGCGGTCAAGTTGCGCCTCCGGGAGCGGGAACGTCCCTTCGTATTCGATCGGGTTCTGCGTGGCGAGGACGATGAAGGGCAGGGGCAAGGGGAAGGTCGTGCCTTCCACCGTCATCTGGCCCTCCTCCATCGCTTCCAGGAGCGCCGATTGCGTCTTCGGCGTGGCGCGGTTGATCTCGTCGGCCAGGACGACCTGGCCGACGATCGGGCCGGGTCGGAAGTCGAATTCCTGCGTCTTCTGATTGTAGACCGAAACGCCGGTGATGTCGGAGGGGAGCAGGTCCGGCGTGAACTGGATGCGCCGGAAGGTGCAGCCGATCGAGCGCGCGAACGACTTGGCCAGCATGGTCTTGCCGACGCCGGGCACGTCTTCGATCAAGGTGTGGCCGCGGCAGAGCAGGGCGATCAGGGTCAGTTCGACGACGTCTCGCTTGCCGACGATGACCTTCTCGACGTTTGCCACCACCTGCTGCGCCACGGAACGGAGGTCGGCCATATGGGCTGCCCTTTCTGGTCGTTGCGATGATTTTTGTCAAGTATACAGGGCAGGAAACCGGTCCCCCTATACCCTGTCCCGCGCCAGACCGAGGCCGGCCAGGGTCGTCTCCTCCGCCTCGCGCATGCGGCGCTGCTCGGCCGGTTCGTGATGGTCGTGGCCCAGGAGGTGCAGGACGCCGTGGACGGTCAAATAGGCGACCTCCCGCTCGGCGCTGTGCCCGTACTCCCGCGCCTGCGCCACGGCCCGGGGAAGGCTGATGGCAATGTCGCCGAGATAACGGGCCTGACCGGGCAGGGGCGATAACGCCTGACCTTCGTCCATGCCGAACGACAGCACGTCCGTCTCGGCGTCGACCTGGCGATAGCGGCGGTTGAGTTCCCGGATCTCCTCCGGCGTGACCAGCGCGACGCTCACCTCAACCGGCGCGTCGACGCCTTGCTGGCGCAGCGCCGCGCCGGCCGCGCGCTCAATCGCACTCGTCACAGCGCCGTCCACCGGGTCGTCGGAGATGACGCTGATGACGTGCTCGTGCAACACCGGCTGCCGGAACTCCTCAGCTCTTGCGCAGCAGGGCAGTCGCCACTTCGGCGATGGTGCGCCCATCGGCACGGCCCTGGAGGCGCGCATTCAGCGCCGGCATGACCCGCCGCATGTCGGCCGGCCCGCTGGCCCCCAGTTCGGCAATCACCTCCCGCGCGACGGCTTCCACCGCCTGGCGATCCATTTGCTGCGGCAGATAGCTTTGCAGCACCTGGAGATCGGCCTGCTCCTTCTCAGCGAGGTCCTGCCGGCCGGCCGCCCGGAACTGGTCGACGGCATCCTGCCGCTGCTTCACTTGCTTGCGGATCACGTCGGTCATCTCCGCATCCGTGAGCGGATGACCCAGTTCGATCTGGCGATTCTTCGCCGCCGACCGCAAGAAGCGGATCGCGCTGACGCGCACCTCGTCATGCGCCCGCATTGCCGTCTTCATATCTTCGACCAGGCGCTCGTCGAAGGACTGCTCCGTCACCAATTGGCTGCCCTCCCTGTCCTATCCCATTGTACGCCGAAGTACCACGTCCGCCACGGTCGGAACAGCGGCTGCATATTGACCGTACAGGGGCGGGCTGGTAGGGTAGAAGCGCCGGATGCGGCAGGATGTGCGCCCATTCGAACGACACGCCGGTGCGCATGGCTGCAGCCACCGTTCCCA
>JAICXR010000025.1 GCA_025980355.1 Chloroflexota bacterium
CCCCCCCAACGACCCGCCGAAGGTCGGGGTCGAGGGCTACGACGTGGTGCTTACCAAGCCGCGCAGCTGCGCCTCCCGCGCCCCCGGCGCGCCGACGGCGGCCCTCGCCGCGGAGACGGTGGTCGACGAGCTGGCGGAGCTGACCGGCCTGAACCCGATCGCTTTCCGGCGGCGGAACGCCTCCAAGGAGGGCACCCGCCAGGCGAGCGGCCGGGTGTTCGGCCCGATCGGCAACCTGGCCTGTCTGGAGGCGGCGGAGCGGTCCGCCCACTGGCAATCCCCCCTGCCCGGCCCCAACCGGGGACGGGGTCTGGCCTCCGGCTTCTGGTTCAACATCGGCGGCCCGTCCAGCGCCACCGCCAGCCTCAACGAGGACGGCACCGTCTCGCTGGTCGAAGGGTCGACCGACATCGGCGGCAGCCGGGTCGCCATGGCCATGCAGTTCGCGGAGACGCTGGGCATCCCCGTGGCGGACGTGCAGCCCTCGGTGGGCGACACCGACGGCATCGGCTACACCCAGACGACGGAGGGCAGCCGCGCCACCTTCGCCACCGGCTGGGCCGTCCACGAGGCGGCGCTGGACATTCGCCGCCAACTGATCGACCGGGCCGCCTTCATCTGGAAAGTGCCGGCCGATGAGGTCGTCTACCGATCCGGCGTGCTGACCTGCACGAGCGACGCGGCGAAGCGGTTCACCTTCAAGGAGATCGCTGCCCGTCTGTCATCCACCGGATCGCCCGTCGTCGGGCGGGCGAGCGTCAACCCGGGCGGCGCCGGCGGGGCGTTCGCGGTCCACATCGTCGACGTCGAGGTCGACCCGGAGACCGGCAAGGTGCAGGTGCTGCGCTACACCGCGGTTCAGGACGCCGGGACGGCGATCCATCCGAGCTACGTCGAAGGGCAGATGCAAGGCGGCGCCGCCCAGGGCATCGGTTGGGCGCTCAACGAGGGCTACGACTACGACGAGAACGGGCGGATGCGCAACGCCAGCCTGCTCGACTACCGGCAGCCCACGGCGCTGGACGTGCCGATGATCGAGACCGTGATCGTGGAGGTGCCGAATCCCGGCCATCCCTACGGCGTGCGCGGCGTCGGCGAGGTGCCGATCGTGCCGCCGTTGGCCGCCATCGCCAACGCGGTGTACCACGCCACCGGCAAGCGTCAACGGGAGCTGCCGATGTCACCGGCGGTGATCCTGCGATCGATGGGGACGATCGAGTAGGTTCGGGGCTGTGTAGCCGGTTCTACTCCTCGCCGATGCTCTCCAGGCCGCCTTCCACCTCCTGGACGTCGTAGGCGACGAGGTGCGCCAGGCGGGTGAGCATGTCGGCGGCGTACTGGTCGGCGCCCTCCCGGCGCTGGCGGGCTTGCTGCTGGGCGGCCATCGCCCGCTCGGCGGCGGCCTGTTCCGCCTGCCGGAGCAGGCCGTTTTCGCGCATGAGGCGCTCGGCGCGGTCCTCCGCCTGGCGCGTGAGCTTCTCCGACTGTTCCAGGGCCTCCTGGAGCGTCCGCTCCCGGTCTTGCTGGATGCGGCGCGCCTGGCGGATCTCCTCGGGGACGAGCACCCGCATCTGGTCCAGGAGGTCCAGACAGCGGCGCTCGTCCAGCATCACGCGCGCCGTCATGGGCACGCGGACCGCGGCGTTGACGATCTGCTCGAAGTCGTCGACGAGTTGCATGATCTCGGCGGACATGGGGGCCTTTCTCTAATTCCGGAGCATCAGCTTACGGCACAACGGCAGTCGGTGCAGCATGGCGATAGAAAGTCACCGCCGCATCGCCCTGGCGGCGACGCTTCCAGACGGCCAGCGGGCCGACGGCATCCGGCAGCGCGGTCGTGGCGCGATGTTCGGCGACGACGATCGTCCCGGGGGCCAGGTGTCCGGAGACGGCGAGTCTCCCCAGCGCGTCGGGGAGTTCACCGCCTTCGTAGGGCGGATCGAGGAGGATCAGGTCGTAGACGCCGGTGAGGCGGTCGATCGCCCCCGGCAGCGTCGCGCAGATCACCTGGGCGCTATCAGCGAACTTGGTGGCCGCGAGATTGCGCTGAATAACCCGACAAGCGCGTGCGTTCTGTTCGACGAAGGTGGCGAGCTCCGTGCCCCGGCTCAGCGCCTCGATCCCCAGGGCACCGCTGCCGGCGTACAGGTCGGCGACCCGCTCAAATGGCCCCGCCGCCGCCAGCATGTTGAAGATCACGCCCCGCAACAGGTCGGAGGTGGGGCGGGTCGCCGACCCGGGCGGGGCCACCAGCGGCGTGCCCCGCGCCCGGCCGGCGATAACGCGCAACCTACCCGGCCTACCCCTCCGTCTGCGTGTAGCTCGCTTCCTCGCCCGCCCTGGCGGCCGGGACGGCGCGGGTTTCCGCGACCGTCTCTTCCTCGCAGGGGATCTCCGCCATGTCGGGGACCGCTCCCGCCGCGGCGGTGCCGGCGAGGATGGCCCCGATGTCGACGCCCCGGTAGCGCGACGCCGGCTCGCCCTGCTGCATCGCCGCCAGCACCCGCTCCGCCGAGAACGGCGTCTCCGTGAGCTGGACGCCGATCGCGTCGTAGATCGCGTTGCCGACGGCGGCGAGCGTCGGCACGATGTTGACCTCGCCGGTGCCGCGGACGCCGTAGGGGCTCTCCTCCGCCGGCACTTCCACCAGGATGCAGTCGATGTTGGGCACGTCCAGCGAGGTCAGCTTGCGATAGTCCAGTAGGGACGGGTTGCGCAAGAGGCCGCGTTCGTCGTAGACATACCCTTCCGTCAGCGCCCAGCCGATGCCCTGGACGATGGACCCCTGAATCTGGCCCTCGCAGAGGTCGGGATTGATGGCGCAGCCGACATCCTGGCAGCCGGTCATGCGCACGACCCAGGTCTGCCCGGTCTCCTCGTCCACCTCGACTTCGGCCACTTGGACGGCGAAGGCGGGGGCGCGCTTCAAGTGCGTCGTGTTGCCGGCGCCGACCACCGGGCCGTCGCCAGAGTTCATGGAGCGACGGATGACCTGCTGGCGGGTGAACGACAGTTCCGGCGCCGACCGGGCGTAGTAGCGGCTGTCCTCTTCCACGACATCCCGCTCGTCGGCTTTCAGTTGCTGGGCCGCGCGCAGGCGCAGCTTCTCCCGCGCGTCGACGGCGGCGCGGTAGACCGCCGTGCCCAGGCTGAGCGTCAGGCGGCTGCCGCCGGTGCCGTCGTTGAAGGCGACGGCGTCCGTCGCTTCCGTCTTGATGCCCACCTTCTCGAAGGGTACGTCCAGGGCCTCGGCGGCGATCTGGCAGACGGCGGAACGGCAGCCCGTGAGGTCGACCGAGCCGGTGACGATCCGGACGGCGCCGTCCTCCGCGAAGTGGATCTCGGCGGTCGACGTGCCGACGCCGCCGCCCCAGAAGCCGGCGGCGACGCCACGGCCGCGCTTGCGGCCAGGCTGCGACGGCGCGGGGACGGGCTCCGTCCAACACGGATGGCTGCGAACCGCCTCCAGGGCTTCCTTGAAGCCGACGCGCACCCACTCCACGTCGTTGATGGCGCGGTCGCCCTGGGCCACGGCGTTGCGCAGGCGCACCTCGATCGGGTCCATGCCCAGTTGGACGGCGATCCGATCGATGACCGACTCGATGGCGAAGGCCGCCTGCGGGCCGCCGGGCGCGCGGTAGGCCGTGACGCTCGGCTTATTGGTCATGACGTCGATGCCCTCGACGCGGGCGTTGGGCCACTTGTAGGGGCCGGGCCCGATGTTCATGCCGGCGCCGGACGCGCCGCCGGGGTAGCCGCCGACGTCGTAGACCATGCGCGCTTCCAGCGCGGTGAACGTGCCGTCCTCACGCGCGCCGATCTTGACGTGGATGACGCTGCCGGGCGCCGGGCGGGTCGCCTTCAGCACCTCGGAGCGGCGCAGCACGCACTTGACCGGCCGGCCGGCGGCGTGGGCGAGCAAGGCCGCCAGCGGTTCGACGCCCATGGCGCCCTTCGCGCCGAAGCCGCCGCCCACTTCCAGTGGCGTCACCTTGATGCGCCCGGCCGGGACATGCAGGAAGCTGGAGAGGCCGGAGCGGACGCCGAAGCTCCCCTGGGTGGTGGTCCAGAGATTCAGGTCGCCTTGCGGCGTGAACTCGGCCAGGCTGGCCTGGGGCTCGATGTAGCCCTGGTGGACGACCGCCGTGGCGTAGGTGTCCTCCACCACGACCGCCGCCTCGGCGAAGCCCTGGGCGACGTCGCCCCTGGCGATCTCACTGATCCGGCAGATGTTCCCCGGGCGGTCGGCCTTGCCGGCGAAGGTCTCGGCATAGTTGTTTTCGTGCAAGAGCGGGGCGTCGGGGGCCAGGGCGCGGATCGGGTCGATCACGGGCGGCAGCGGCTCGTACTCCACCTCGATCAAGGACAGCGCCTGGTCGGCAATCGACCCCGTGGCGGCGGCGACGGCGGCCACCGGCTCGCCGTGGAAGAGCACCTTCTTCCAGGCCAGGATGCGCTTGCCGCGACTCGCGGCGTCGAACTCTTCCCCGCCGACCTCGTTGCCGCTGATCTCCGACACCAGGCGCGGCATGTCCTCCCCGGTGATCACGGCGAAGACGCCGGGCAGGGCCTTCGCCTTCGCCGTGTCGATCTTGACGATGCGGGCGTGGGCGTGCGGGCTACCCAACTGCTTGCCCCACAGCATGCCGGGCAGGCTGATGTCCGCCCCGTAGACCATGCGGCCCGTGACTTTGTCCACGCCGTCCACCCGCGGCAGGCGTTGACCGACGTACTTGCGGTCCTTCCACTCGCGCTGCGGCGCGTCGGCGGGACGTTCCTGTAGGTCTACCATCCGGTGTGCTCCTTACTGATCACGCGTCCGGTTGCCCGGCCCAGCTGACGGAATTGCGGTCGTCGCCGCCCCCTATTCCTGGAACATGATGACGGGTGACAGGTCCTCTTTGCCCCTGCTCGGCGCGGCCGCCGCCTCGCCGGCCGGCGCCACCTGGGTGCCCTGCGTGACGGCGAGCACCGCCTTGACGATCTTGTCGTAACCGGTGCAGCGGCAGAGGTTGCCGGCCAGCCCGATGCGGATCTCCTCCTCGGTGGCGTCCGGGTTGTCCTGCACCGTGGCGGCGGCGGACATCAGCATGCCGGGGATGCAGAACCCGCACTGCAGGCCGCTGTGGTCGATGAAGGCTTGCTGCACGGGATGCAGGTGGCCGTTCACGGCCAGGCCCTCCACCGTCACCACGCTCGCCTGCTGCACCTCCGGGATCAGCACCAGGCAGGAGTTGACGGTCTTGCCGTCGACGATCATAGTGCAGGCGCCGCAGTCTCCGGTGCCGCAGCCTTCCTTGGAGCCGAACAGGCCGAGGTCGTCGCGCACCACTTCCAACAGGGTGCGGAACGGCTCCGTGTAGACGTCAACGGGATTGCCGTTGAGGGTGAATTGAACGACGGTCTTCGCCATGTGCCTATGCCTCCCCTGCTTGTGCGGCCGCCAGCGCCCGTTCAAGCACGCGCCGGGTCAGGACGGCGCTCAGGGTGCGGCGAAACTTCTCGGACCCACGTTGGTCGGAAATCGGGCGGACCTCACCGGCGGCGACCTCGGCCGCCGCCGCCAGGGTCGCCGCCGTTGCCGGCTGCCCCTTCAGCGCCGCTTCGACGCTGGGCATCCGCAACGGCACCGGGGCCACGGCGCCGAGCGCGATGCGGGCGTCGGCGATCGTCTCGCCATCCAGGCGGAGCGCCGCCGACGCCCCGACGACGGCGATATCCAGCTCCGCCCGCGGCGTGTGGCGCAGATAGGCGCTGCCGGATCGCGGCCACGGCGCCGCGCACTTGATGGCGACGAGGATTTCGCCGGCCTGCAGTGCGGTACGCCCGGGCCCCTGGAAGAGCTCCTCGACGGGCAGCTCGCGGGTCGCATCGGTCCCGGCGATGACGGCGGTGGCGGCGAGCGCGATCAGGGCAGGGGCGGTGTCGGCGGACGGCGCGGCATTGCAGATGTTCCCGCCGAGCGTCGCCAGGTTGCGCACCTGGATGGAGCCGACCACACCGGCCGCTTCGGCCAGCGCCGCGTAATGGGCGCGGATATCGGGGTCGAGCTCGATCGCCCGCATGGAGACGCGAGCGCCGACGGTGAGGCCGCCGGACGGATCGAAGCTGATCGTGCGCAACTCCGGCAGGTTGCGCAGGCTGACGACGTAGCGCGGCGCGAGGTCGCGCTCCTTCATTTGCACGAGCAGGTCGGTCCCGCCTGCCAGTAACCGGCCCCCCTGGCCTTGTTGTTGCAGCAGCGTCAGGGCCTCCGGCAAGGAGCTCGGGGCATAAAACGCGAATGGACGCATGGTCCCCCTTCTTCAGCGGCGCCAGTGCCAGTACACGCGCCCGGCACTGGATTCTAGCAGATTGTGGGTAGGTGTAGGGGCACAACCGGCGATGGTGAACGACGTGCGCCGGCAGGACCGGACGCTGAAGCGCCTGGCTGAAACGACGAAGCCCCTCCGGGGCTACCCGATTCTTGCGGTGCTGCTCTAAAAGGGCAGCCCCGGAGGGGCTTCGTCGTTACAGCCAGGAGATTTATCTCCTGGTCCTTGCTTACGTCCTCAGCCCAGCGCCGGGGCCGGCACGAACTGCGGGGGGTTGGTGCGGAAGAAGTCCTCGAAGCGCTCGGCGTCGATGGTTTCGTCCTTCATCAGGACCTCGCTGATCTCCGTCAGCTTGTCGCGGTGGTGGGTGAGGATCTCGAAGGCGCGGGCGTAGGCGTTGTCGATCAACTCCTTGATCTCGGCGTCGATCTGCTGGGCGACGGCCTCGCTGTAGTTGCGCTGCTCGCCGAGGTCGCGCCCCAGGAAGACCATCTCCTCCTTGTGCCCGAAGGCCCGCGGCCCCAGTTTCTCGCTCATGCCGTATTCGCAGACCATCTTGCGCGACATGTTGGTGGCGCGTTCGATGTCGTTCTCGGCGCCGGTGGAGACGTCGCCGAAGACGATCTTCTCCGAGACGTGGCCGCCGAGCAAGGAAGCCAGGTTGTCGCGGAACTGATTGCGCGTCCAGAGGTAGCGGTCTTCGCGGGGCAGGAAACGGGTGTAGCCGCCCATCATGCCGCGGGCGACGATCGAGATCTTCTGCACCGGGTCGCAGTTCGCCAGCAGTCGGGCGACGAGGGCGTGGCCGACCTCGTGATAGGCGGTGATCGCCTTCTCCCGTTCGCTGATCACGCGGCTGCGGCGCTCCGGCCCGGCGGTGACGCGGTCGATCGCCTCCTCCAGCTCGGAGTTGCCGATCGTCTTCTTATTGCGGCGCGCCGCCAGGATCGCCCCCTCGTTGACAAGATTGAAAAGGTCGGCGCCGGAGAAGCCGGGCGTCATCTTGGCCAGGGTGTCGAGGGCGACGACCTTATCCAGCGGCTTGTTGCGCGTGTGGATCTCCAGGATCGCCTTGCGGCCCCGGACGTCGGGATTCGGCAGCACGACGTGGCGGTCGAAGCGACCGGGACGGAGCAGTGCCGGGTCCAGCACGTCCGGCCGGTTGGTCGCGGCGATCACGATGACGTTGGTGTTGGTGTCGAAGCCGTCCATCTCCACCAGGATCTGGTTGAGCGTCTGCTCCCGTTCGTCGTGGCTGCCGCCGAGACCGGCGCCACGCTGGCGCCCGACCGCGTCGATTTCGTCGACGAAGACGATGCAGGGCGAGTTGCGCTTCGCCTGGTCGAAGAGGTCGCGCACGCGGCTCGCGCCGACGCCGACGAACATCTCCACGAACTCGGAGCCGGAGATCGAGAAGAAGGGGACGCCGGCCTCGCCGGCCACGGCGCGGGAGAGCAACGTCTTGCCCGTCCCCGGCGGGCCGATCAGGAGGACGCCGCGCGGGATGCGGGCGCCGAGCGCGGAGAACTTATCGGGGAACTTGAGGAACTCCACCACCTCGGCGAGCTCCTGCTTGGCCTCGTCGACGCCGGCGACGTCGTTGAAGGTCACCGTCGGCTTGTTGCCCATGAACATGCGGGCCCGGCTCTTCCCGAAGGAGAGCGCCTGGGAGTTGCTGCCCTGGGCCTGGCGCATCATGAAGAGGATGAGCACGCCGAAGATGACGATCGGGGCCAACCCGCCGATGAAGCCGAGCCAGTTGTTGAGCTGCGACGGCGGCTGCTCCTCCACCGACACCTGGTTGTAGCCGATGTTGCTGTTGTGGAGCAACTGCAGGATGCTGTCGTTGTCGCTCTTATAGGTGACCATCTGGCCTTCGGCGGTGTCGGCCGTGATCTTGTTGCCGCTGACCACCAGCTTGTCCGTCGTGATGCCGCTCGCGACATCCTTCTGGACCTGGCCCAAGACATCCGTGATGTTCCGATTGTTCGGCTGGCTGTTCCCCTGGAATAGGCTGAAGAGGATCGCCATGACCGCGACCAGGATGATCAGGTAGACGAAGCTATTCCGGAGCCATTTGGCGTCCATTAAAACCTCCGGGACGTGAGTTGCGTACGCGTGGCAGAGGACGCTGACGGCAGATGGCACGGTCCGGCAGCAGGCTTGACGCCACAATGGTTCAGTATAGCGCATGGCGTTCCCGGTGACGGTCGATGGGCCGCCGTAGGCCGGGTTGCCCCGGGACCGGCGATCCGCTATACTCCACCTGCAATACGGTTGTTTCAGGCGCGCTGAAGGACGATTAGCTCAGTTGGTTAGAGCGCGCGGTTCACATCCGCGAGGTCGCTGGTTCGAGCCCAGCATCGTCCACCATCATCCCCCCATTGTTCCCATTCGCGCGTGCCACGGCGCGTCATGGCGGTGAACGGGCGCGGCCCGCAGTGGCTGCGCGCCCTGCCGCGCCCGATCCGCTCCGGCCATCGCGGCGCCGCCGGCCTCCTGCCCGCCAATACCTTGCCTTCCTACGCGGAGGCCATCCGGCTTGGCTGCGACGTCGTCGAGGTGGACGTGCAGCCGGCGGCGGACGGGACGTTGGTGCTGGTCCACGACAGCGAAATTCTTGTCGATGGTGTCCGGCGGCCGGTTGCCTCCATGACGCTGGCCGAGCTGCGCCTGGTAATCCCCCAGCTGCCGACGCTGGCCGAGGCGCTGGCACTGCTGCGCGATCGGGCCGTCCCGCTGCTCGACCTGAAAAGGACGGGCTTCGAGGCCCGACTCGGCCAGGCGGTGCGGGAGGCGGGCGTCCGGCGGGCGATCGTCTGCGGCCGGCCGCTGGAGAGCCTGATCGCCACGCACGATGCGAATCCCGAGGTTGCCACGTCCCTGACGCTGGACGTGCGCGACCTGGAGACGATCGAAGCGGCCCAAATCCGGGCCCTGCCGACCGACGCCGTCACGGTCAACTACCGCCGGCTCACGCCGCCGTTGATCGACCAGTTCCACGACGCCGGCATCACGGTGTTTGCCTGGACGGTCGATGATCCGGCCAGCATGCTGGCCCTCGTGGCGCACGGCGTGGACGGCATCACGACGAACCGGCCCGATCTGCTGGTGGCGCAGTTCCCGCGCTAATTCGTGCCCCGATATTCGCGCCTTTCCAGGCTGGCGTGTACAATACAGGCGATCGTGGCCCGTTTGGGCGGTAGTTGATGACAGCGAGAGGAAGACAGCAAGCCGAATGCACGTAGAGATGAAGGATGGCGAGAACTTTGATCAGGCTTTGCGCCGGTTTGTCCGCGGCGTCAGCCAGTCCGGTATTCTCCGAAGTTACCGTGAAGCCTCACGGTTTGTCTCGCGCAGCGAGACCGAGCGCATGAAGCGCCGTCGCGCCGCCCGGCGCAAGGCGCGCAAGGCCTAGCGACCGGCCGGGGCGCCCGCCCTTTGGGGGCTCGCATCAGCCGATCTCCGGGCGCCGTACGACCAGGCAGGCATTGATCCCCCCGAAACCGAAAGCGTTGCAGATGGCCGCCGCCGGTGATGTCGTGGTCCCACCGGCCGGCACGTGGTCCAGCAGACAGTCATCCCCGGGCTGCTCCAGGTTCCGGGTGGGCGGGAGCCAGCCCGTGCGCAGGACCTCCGCAGTGATCGCCAGCTCTATCGCGCCGGTCGCCCCCAGGGCGTGCCCGTGGAGCGGCTTCGTGCTGCTCACCGGGGTGCGTGCCCAGGTCTCCGGCAGGGCGGTCCTGATGGCGACGGCCTCCGCCGCGTCGCCCAATGGTGTCCCCGTGGCGTGCGCGTTGATATACCCGACCTCCTCCGGCCGGATGCCGGCCTCACCGAGCGCCATCGCCATCACCCGCGCCGCCTCCGCGCCGTCGGGACGCGGCGCCGCCATGTGCCAGGCGTCGTTGGTGAGGCCATAGCCGCCGATCTCCAGATACGGGCGCGTCCGGCGCGCTCGCACCCGTTCCGCCGCTTCCAGCACGAAGACCGCCGCGCCTTCCGCCATGACGAAGCCGTCGCGGTCCGCGTCGAAGGGCCGGCAGGCCAGCTCCGGCTGCCGATTCCGGGCCGACATGGCGTGGATGACGGAGAAGGCGCCGTAGGTCAGCGGCGCCAGCGGCGCCTCGGCGCCCCCGGCGAGGGCGATATCGAGCTCGCCGCGCTGGATCAGCCGGAAGGCTTCGCCGATGGCGACGAGGCCGGAGGCGCAGGAATTGGCGTTCCCCAACGTCGGCCCCCGCAGGTCCAGGGCGATGGCGATGTTCGTGGCGCCGGCGCCACCGAACATCGTGAGCGCCAGGTGCGGTTCGACGGCGCGCAAGCCGGCCCGAGTAAAGCGAACGTGCTGCTCTTCGGCGAAGGCCACGCCGCCCAGGGCGCTGCCCACTGCGACGCCGGCGGCGCGCAAGCACGGCGCGCCGGGGGGAATCCCGGCGTCGCCCAGGGCCAGCGTAGCGGCGGCGACGGCGAAGGCGGAGAAGCGATCGAGGCGACGGGCCTTCCGGCCGTCGACGAAGTCGGCAACCTCAAAGTCGCGCACCTCCGCCGCCAGTCGGGAGCGGTAGCCGCCGGCGTCGAAACGGGTCACGGGGCGGATGGCGGAGCAGCCCCGGCGCACCGCGCCCCACAACGCCGGCAGGCCGGCGCCCAGCGGCGTGACGACACCGATCCCGGTGACCAGCACGCGCCGACGCTCAGCCGCCATCGGCCGTCTCGGCGAGGGTTTTCATGCGTTGCAACGTCTTGCCGGCCACGTCCCGGACAAAAAGCGGGCCGATGATCCGGTCGGCGACGGCCGGCCCGATGATGGGCCAGGGCAGCCGAAGGTCGTGTTCGATGCGCACCTCTGTCCCGTCGCCGTGCGGCAGGAACTCCCAGGCCACCTCCATGCCGCGGGTGATGCCCGCCACGTGCAGGAAGCGGATGCGCGGTACCTCCGGCAGCAACTCCTCGAGGGCGGTCCAGCGCAGCGGGATCCGGTCGCGCCAGCAGGCCATCTCCACGAGGCGGGTGTTGCCGCGCTCCTCCAGGATCTTGACCCAGCGATAGTGCGGGAGCAGCGCCGGCCAGCGTTCGACCGGCGCCGCCAGCGCGTAGATGCGCGACGGCGGCGCCGCGATGATGATGGAATTCCCGACGTGCATCGTCTTCCTTTACTGGCGCAGCGCTTCCGGGCGGGCCGCCTGCCGGTGCGCAGCTTCCATACTAGCGACTCTGGTCGGGCTCAGACCGGCGGCGCCTCACGGTGCGAGCAACTTCCAGAGCATTGCCGGGGCCAGCACCCGCGCCGCCGGCTGGTAGTCGCCGAGGGCGGCCGCCAGCGGGCCGGCCTCCGGACGCCGGTTGAGGCGGGGGATGGCGTAGTCGAGCAGCCGTGGCGCCGCGACGAAGGCCTGGATCAGCAGGCAGAGGCAGTCCTTGGCGGCGAAGGCGCGCCGACGCAGCGCGGCGTAGGGCGCCAGGGCCTGGGCGGACGTGTCCCCCCGTTCCAGCGCCCGCAGCGCCACGCCGGCGGCCAGTTCGGCGCCCCGTAAGGCCCGGAACACGCCCTCGCCGGTGAAGGGATCGAGGAAGCCGGCCGCATCGCCCACCAACAGCGCGCCGCCGGCATACGGGCGGGAGCAGCGCTGGGCCAGCGGGGCGATGCCGAGGAGCTTACCGGCGCGCCCCCCGCCGCGCAGCGTGTGTGCCACCGCCGGTAGCTGCGTCTGCATCCACCGGAAGGCCGCCTCCGCGCCGCCCAGGCGTTGCGCGCTGGCGACGCTGGTGACGAAGCCGACGTTCATGGCGCCGTTGCCGAGCGGCGCCAGGCCGCAGTAGACGCCGTGCGCCAGATGCATCTCGCCGTGGTCGCAGGGGGACGAAATGTGCTCGTAATGGGTCACCAGGCCGAGGCGCGCCGGCCAGCGCGGCGGCGCCGCCAGGCCCAGTCGCCGCGCCACCAGCGACCGCACGCCGTCGGCGCCGATGACCAGGTGGGCCGCCAGTTCGGTGGTCGTCCCCGAATCCTGCACGATCAGCCCGGCAGCGCCTTTGCTATGCCGGACGACGTCGCGAACGGCGTGGCCGAGCAGCAGCGTCGCCCCAGCCTTCCCAGCCTGTTCCAGCAGCGTGGCATCGAGCAGGTCGCGGCGGACGGTGAGCGAGCGATGCGGTCGTGGATCATCGGGGTAGGCCACCAGGTGCCGGCCCCCGCCCGGCCCGACCAG
This sequence comes from Chloroflexota bacterium, assembly GCA_025980355.1. Classification (GTDB taxonomy): domain Bacteria; phylum Chloroflexota; class UBA4733; order UBA4733; family UBA4733; genus UBA4733. The sequence continues at coordinate 12,527 of JAICXR010000025.1, forward strand.
TTCCATGCCACGCAGGCGGGCGTGGGGCAAGGACGCAACCCGGGACCAGACGCCCAGGCGCTGCAGCGCGTCCACGACGCCCGGGCTGAAGTACTCCGCGCAGGCCTTGGGCCGGGGGAAGTGGGCGCGGTCGACCACGGCGACGACGACGCCGGCCCGGGCAAGCAGCAGTGCCGTGGCGGCCCCGGCCGGGCCGCCGCCGGCGACGACGACATCGAATCGCTTCCCAACACCAGCCACGGTCATGGCCCAGCGGCGCCCGACGGCCGGGCGGCCATGACCGTGCGGTAGCCGGGGATCGTCGCCTGCCAGATCGGGCGGAGGCCGGCGCTCGCCAGGAGCGCCGCCAGTTCCCCGAGCGTGAAGGCGCGCCGGACGGAGAGCGGGCCGTCGTGGCGCGTCAGGCGGTTGCGGGTGCACACGCATCCGAGCACCAGCGCCCCGAGATAGCCGATGTGGCTGCGCAGGAGGTCGTCGACGATCACGCCCCGCCGCGTCACCCGCGCCATCTCCCGCAGCAGGACCGGTGCCTGGGCCGCCGAGAAGTGGTGGAGCAGCAGCGAACAACTTGCGACATCGACGCTCCGGTCACGGAGCGGCAACCGGCCGCCATCGCCGCGCAGGAGTCGGACGTTCGCGTGCGCCTTGCCACCGGCGAGCTGCAGGACCGGCGCCGAAGCGTCCAGTAAGATGCCCCGGCTATCCAGGCCGCGCCGCGCCGCCCAGCGCACGACACCGGCGACGCCGTCACCGCGCCCGCCGCCGACGTCCAGCACCGTGACGCCGTTGGTAGGCAATGGTGTAAGCAGGTGCTTTATCCCCTGATGTACGAGCCAATCGCCCCCCGTCCAGCGATTAATCCGCGCCAGATCGCGGAGATTGCCGGCCAGGGCGGCATCCGCATGCAGCGGACCATCAAGGATCTCGGCTTCCAGAGCGCGCCGCCGAAGGCTGCGCACCAGCATCGGGGACGCCACCTCCTCTGCTGCCGCTGAGAATCGGGCGTGCCCGCGCCCATCGACGAATACCGTCCTGGCGCATTCCCGCGTGCTATATCGTGACACATGGATAACGAACCCGTCTCGGAACACCTGACCGTCCGAGTGTCGCGTCGGCTTTCCCAGGAGTTGGCAGCCCCGCAGGGGCTTCGTCGTTTCAGCCGGGGGGATTCATCCCCTGGTCCTTGGCCGGGCCCCTGGACGCCTTTCTGGCTCTGATCCCATAGTCTGGCCCATCGCGGGTAACGATTTCGCCCCATGCGTTAGAATGGATGCCGGAAGCGGCAACTCGGAGCGCGTGGGCGAGGCATGGCCGGACCGTGTCGCCGGAGCAGTACAGCCGCCGGGAGATGAGGCAATGGTCGATACAGGTGAGACAGGGACGGTAACCCTCAAGCGAGGGCTGGCGCAGATGCTCAAAGGCGGCGTCATCATGGATGTCGTCACGGCCGAGCAGGCCAAAATTGCCGAAGAGGCCGGGGCGGTCGCGGTCATGGCGCTGGAACGGGTGCCGTCCGACATCCGGGCCAACGGCGGTGTGGCCCGGATGAGCGATCCCCAGATGATCCAAGAGATCATCGATGCCGTCACCATCCCCGTCATGGCGAAGGCGCGCATCGGCCACTTCGTGGAGGCGCAGGTACTCGAGGCGATCGGCGTGGACTACGTCGATGAGAGCGAGGTGCTGACGCCGGCCGACAACGCCTATCACATCAACAAGCATCTGTTCAAGGTGCCGTTCGTCTGCGGGTGCCGCGACCTCGGCGAGGCCCTGCGGCGCATCGGCGAGGGCGCCGCCATGATCCGCACCAAGGGTGAGGCCGGCACCGGCAATGTCGTGGAGGCGGTGACCCACCTGCGCGCCGTCATGGACGGCTTGCGCCGCATCCAGGTGCTGCCGGAAGAGGAGCTGATGGCCGAGGCCAAGAACCTCGGCGCGCCCTACGAGTTGGTGCAGGAGGTCCATCGCCTGGGCCGGCTGCCGGTCGTCATGTTCACGGCGGGCGGCATCGCGACGCCGGCCGACGCGGCGCTGATGATGCAGCTGGGCGCCGAAGGCGTCTTTGTCGGCTCCGGCATCTTCAAGTCGTCGGACCCGGCGCGGCGCGCCAAGGCCATCGTCCAGGCGACGACGCACTATACCGACGCCAAGATCATCGCCGAGGTGTCGCGCAGTATCGGGACGCCCATGGCCGGCCTGGAAATCGGCACGATCCCGCAAAAAGAGCTGCTCGCGACGCGAGGATGGTAGTCCCGGCGTGACCACCATTGGCGTACTGGCCTTACAAGGCGCCTTCATCGAGCACGAGCAGATGCTGCAGCGCCTGGGCGTGGCCGTTCGGCGCGTGACCTTGCCCCGCCACCTGGACGGCCTTGACGGGCTGATCATCCCCGGTGGGGAGAGCACGGCGATCGGCAAGTTAATGGTGGAATGGCGGCTGCTGGAGCCGCTCCGCGCCTTCGGCCGGTCCGGGGGGGCCATGTACGGCAGCTGCGCCGGGGCGATCGTCCGGGCGCGCGACGTCGGGCGGGAGCAGCCGTTACTCGGGCTGATGGACCTGCGGGTGGCGCGGAACGCCTTCGGTCGCCAGATCGAATCGTTTCAGGCCCAATTGCAGGTTCCGGTGCTCGGTGAGCGGCCCTTCCCGGGTGTCTTCATCCGGGCGCCGAAGATCCTCGCCGTCGGGCCGGGCGTGGAGGCGCTCTGCACGCTGGACGACGGCAGCGTCGTCGCGGCCCAACAGGGCCATCTGCTGGCCGTGTCCTTCCATGCCGAACTGACCGATGACACGCGCTTGCACGAGTACTTCCTGGGCCTCGCTGGTTGGCGCTCGCCGGCCGGTGCCGCCCATGCCCACGCCACGGCCTAGGGATTCCAGTGGTATCGTGACTATTTAAGGGGGACGTGATCGGCGCCGACGGGAAACCAAGGCGCTCTTTGCCAGGGAGTAGGAGACCAACGTGACTCGCTCCACACGCACGGCAACGCTCCTTGACGCCTATGCCCTTCATCGCGCGCGCTTCTCGCCGGTCGGCGGCCCGCTCGGCGCGTTGGAGAGCCCGTGTGCGCCGAGCGCCCTGTCGATGCTGCTGGGCTTGACCGGCCTCGGCGGGAATCATCGGATCGTGGTGTCGCGCCGTGGCCGCCGGTTCGAGGGGGCGCTCCATCTGCTGGCGCATGGTTATGCCCGGCGGTGGGAGGTGCTGCAGACCGGCGGCCCGGCCGAGGATGAGCATGCCGATTGCTTGCCGGATCTGCTGCAGGCGGCGACCGTCGCCGCGGCCGCCGCCGGGATGGAAAAGATCGTGGCGCGGATCGGTCACGACGACGCCCGGCTCGCCCATTTCGAGGACGCCGGCTTTCGTCCCTATACCCAGGAGACGGTCTTCGGGCAAGAGCTGGCGAGCGAGGA
>JAICXR010000507.1 GCA_025980355.1 Chloroflexota bacterium
CTCATCGGCATGATCGACATCACGCCGATCGTGGCGATTTTCCTCCTCCAGTTGCTCCAGCAGTGGTTGGGGCAGGCGCTCAGTGGCTTTAGCTGACGTGAAACGCTCGCCGGAGTGGTGCGCGCCACGTAGGGCAGCGGGCGCCTGATGGCGTTTCAGCGCCCGACGGGGACGGAAGACCGCCTCCCAGCGCAGCAGGCCGCCTGGAATTACGTCACGGAGCGGGCGGAGCGCGTCGTCGCCCAGTACGGCTACGGCCGCATCGACACCCCCACCTTCGAAGAGACGGCATTGTTCGTCCGCGGCGTGGGCGAGGGGACCGACCTGATCGAGCAGGAGACGTATACCTTTGCCGACCGGGGCGGCAATCGCCTGACCCTGCGCAGTGAAGGCACCGCGCCGACGATGCGCGCCTATCTGCAGGACGGGTTGCAGAGCCTGCCAACCCCCTTGCGCCTGTACTATGTGGCGCCGATCTTTCGCTATGACCGCCCGCAGAAGGGCCGCCTGCGCGAGCACCACCAGGTGGGATTGGAAGCGATTGGCGAGGCCGACGCGGCGATGGACGCCGAGGTGATCAGCGTCCTCGCTCGCATCTTCCGGGAGATCGGGCTGCGTCAGGTCTCCATGCAACTGAACAGCATCGGCGACGACCAATGCCGGCCCGCCTATCTCGAACAGCTCGTGGCCTACTATCGTCCGCGCATCGACCAGGCCTGCGCCAACTGCCAAGTTCGTCTGGAGAAGAACCCGCTGCGCCTCTTGGATTGCAAGGAGGAGCGCTGCCAGCCGCTGATTGCCGCGGCGCCGAAGCCGGTGGAGGCGCTCTGTGGCCCCTGTGCCGAGCATTTCGCCCGCCTGCAGCACCTCCTGGGCCTGCTGGCGGTCCCCTACACCCTTAATCCGCGCCTCGTTCGTGGCCTGGGCTATTACACGCGCACGGTGTTCGAGTTCTACACGACGGAACGGGGGGCGCAGTCGGCCCTGGGCGGCGGCGGCCGCTACGACGGCCTGATCGCCGAGTTGGGCGGCCGCCCCACCCCGGCGGTCGGCTTTGGCGCCGGCATCGAGCGCTGGCTGCTGGCGCTGGAGGAGCAGGGCGTTGCCGTGCCCGAGGAACCCGGTCCCGACGCCTATATCTGCCACCTCGGCGTCGAAGCCCAGGACTGGGCGCTCCAACTGGCAACGCGGCTGCGTAGCGCCGGCCTCCGCATCGTCACCACCCCCGGCCAGCGCAAACTGCCGGCCCAGTTCCGTCAGGCTGAACATTACCGCGCGCGCTATGCCGTCATCATCGGCAGCGAGGAGGCGGCGCGCCAGGTGGCCACGCTCCGCGACATGACGAACAAAGCGGAGCGGCGGGACCTGACGGACGACGAGTTGCTGCATGCCTTGCGCTCGGCCAGCGCAGGTAACGGCACATGAGCGCGCACATTGGCCGCGCCTCGATTGACGATGTGAGCGATGCCGCCGGAGTCGCCCGGTCGGAGTGCGGGCGTCCCGCCCGCCCCGAGGCGTCCGGTGGGCGTAGCGGCCTCCAGGAGCGGCGGTGTGCCCGATCACTGACGGGGCGGGCGGGACGCCCGCGCTCCGACCGGGCTGCGCAACGGCGTAGCGAGCGGCGTGCGTTTGCGAACGGCGCTATCAGCACGCTTTTCGCCACCAAAGTTCTGGGACCTCTGTCACTCCTGCTCCTCGCCGCTGTCGCCCTGAGCGCCTGCTCCGGCCAGAGCCTCGTCGACGCCGCCCTGGCTGCTCCCAGTGGCACCTCGCCTCCATCGGAGTTCGGCGTGGTGCTCAACACGCCGGCGCCGACGCCAACGGCGGTCGTCATCGTGCCGCGGCGCTTGACTGTGAATGTGGCCCGGCTCAGCGTCAAGCCGGGCGACCCGCAGGAGATCGACGTCAACGGCACGCCGAATGCCTTCATCAACATCATCGTGAGCCTCGCCAACGGCGATCGCTTCAACGATGCCAGCCACCTGGGCGCGCAACTGGACATCAACGGTACCTACGCCGATAAGTGGACGATCGACCAGCTCGCGCCCGGCGGCAGCGTCAGCGTCCAGGTGCAGGACGTGGCGACCGGGCAGATCGACCACGAATCCTTCCTGATCGACGCCAAACCCTGGGGGGGACCGGCGCCCGCCGACAACCCGCCGATCGTGGCGTTCGTCCCCTATGGCACGCCGGGCGCCGCTCCGGTGGCCGTCACACCATCACCGTCTACCGTGCCGGTCCCTACGCCGCCGTTCGATCTGGCAACGGTGCAGCCGGACGGGACGGTCAGCGGCAACCTGCAGGTGCAGTCGTCGCCGAGTCCCGCCAGCATTGCCAACGGCGGTACGATCCGGATCAACGGCTACCTGACCGACAGCAACGGCAAGGGCGTCTCCGGTGCCCGCCTCTTTGCCATCGCCCACTTCCCCGGCGGCCATTCCGAAGTGTGGGTCTCGCCGGCGGAGTCGGGCTCCAACGGCCTCGTCTGGGTTTCGGCGCCGGTCACCGGAGTCAGC
>JAICXR010000598.1 GCA_025980355.1 Chloroflexota bacterium
AACGGGTGGCGGGGCTGGTGGAGAATCTCGACCTGGCGCCGACCATCCTCGACCTCTGCGCGATTCCGAACACCGAACGCATGGAGGGCAAGAGCCTGCTGCCCACGGTGTTCGGACTGCGTGACGGCAATTATGACGAGGCCTACTTCAGCGAGGCGTCCTGGCAATTGAAGCGGGCCGTGCGCAAAGGCCGCTGGAAGCTGATCAAGGCTCTCCAGCCAAGTTTCCATGCCGGCTCGCCGGAACGCGAACTGTACGACCTGGAGGCCGACCCCGACGAACAGCACAACCTGATCGACCAGCAGCCGGCGGTGGCGGCGGCACTGGAGCAGAAGCTCGACGCCTACGTCGCCCGCCGCCTGGCGGAGACGGGGCGGACGGTCGACCCGGTCATCGAGCAGGGCGTGAGCGGGACGCGCATCGGCAAGGCGCCGGAGGACCCCGCCGAACGGGAGAACTACGGCCGCAATTACCAACCGCCCGCCGAGGTGACCGTCGCCCCCACGGTCGTGACCCCCGACCCGAGCGAGCTGAATGCGCGGCCATAGCCCGGAGGACGACGTCGAGCGCCTTGACTTGCACTGCCACACCACCTGGTCGAGCGGTTTCTGCTCGCCGCAGGAGCTGGTGCGCTGGGCCAGCATGGGCGACATCCGGACGCTGGCGATCACCGATCACCATCACGCCGAGGCCTACCTGGAAGCGGCGGACCTGGCCCGGACGCTGGGCGTGACGCTCATCCCGGCGATCGAACTGGACTGTCTCAGCAACGACAGGCGGGTGGACCTTCTCGGGTATTGGATTACTCCCACGGCCCCGGCACTCCGGGCCTTTCTTGCCCGATGGCCAAGCGCCGCCACGCAGTTACTGGGTGACGACGCTACTCTTGCCTGGTTTGCTGCCGGGTTCGGCGTGACCATCGACGCCGCGCAGTTGCGCACGGTCGCGGCACCGCGCGACCCATCGCTCTACGACCTGTTCGTGCTGCTCGTCGGCCTGGGCTGGGCGCCGACGTTGGGGGCGGCCTTCCAACGCTGGGAAACCATGCGCGCCGCCGGCCAGATCCCGCGGTTGCACCGCCGTTACGCTCCCGTGGAAGAAGGCGCTGCCGCCGTCCGTGCGGCCGGCGGCGTCGTCTCGCTCGCCCACCCCGCGCTGGTGCGCGATGATCCCACGGTGGAACACCTGCTGGCCGAACGGGTGGTGGACGCCATCGAAGCGCCCTACGCCAGCTATTGGACCGGCGGCGATGAACGCAACACGCACTATCGTCGGTTGGCGGAGCAGTACGGCGTGCCGACTTCCGCCGGCTCCGATTACCACGCCTACCCCTTCAGCCCGGTACACCTGGGCGTGGAGGTGTCGGCCGGGACGTTAGAACGGCTGCGGCAAGCGGGTCGACGATGAATCGTCCGGCTAAGACATGGTTTCCCTGACCTGATGGTGGACTTGACGGTTGGAGGCTGGAGCCGGCCGTCCCTGGCAGATATGGTCGTGGTGTCAGAACGGACCACCTGCCAAGGAGGGAGCCATGGCTGCCAAGCATGCTAGCACGCCGCCGGAGCGGATGGGGTGCGTGGTGCAACTGCTCGCGCACCGCGGGGAGTACGGGGTGGTGAGCGCCGCGGGCCGC
>JAICXR010000070.1 GCA_025980355.1 Chloroflexota bacterium
AATCCTCCCGCCACATGAGCGAGTACGTGCCCTGGTTCCGGCGCACGGCGGCTGACCGTGAGCGTTACACGCCCCCGCCAGCCACCCGGCCGAGCGCCACCGGAGGCCCGCCGCCCACCGCGCAGGAGCGCCGGCAGGAGATGTGGGACCAGGTGCGCCAGCAGATCGCCGGCCAGGCGCCGATCGACTACGGGCGCAGTCGGGAATACTGCTCCTTCATCATCCACGCCATCGAGGCGAACGCGCCGTTCCGCTTCAACGGCAACGTGCCGAACAGCGGCCTGATCACCAACTTGCCGCCGGACTGCAGCGTCGAAGTGCCGATCCTCGTCGACAACACCGGGCTGCACCCCTGTTACGTCGGGGATCTGCCCGCGCAGCTCGCGGCCGTCAACCGCACCAACGTCAACGTCCACGAGCTGGCGGCGGAGGGTTTCCTCAAGCGCGACCGCGCCGCCGTCTTCCAGGCGTGCGCCGTCGACCCGCTCACCGCCGCCAGCGTCGCCATCGACGACATCCAGCGAATGGTAGACGAACTCTTCACCGCCAACGCCCGCTGGCTGGACGGCTACGAGGCGGCTGGGTCGCGAATCGGAGCCGCCGGATAGTATCGCGGCCGAAGATGTTGAATCCGAGTAGACGTCCGGCCATCACCCCGTCGCGTTCAATCAGACCTCGCGCTGTGCTGGTGGCCGTCGTAGGTGAGAAAGACGCGGCGGCCACCCTGGGACGTCTCCAGATGGACCGGGCGACGCCAGAGGTGGTAGAGCTGGCGCAGCGTCTTCTCGGCGCGCCCGGCGTCCAACTCCACGCCCCGGAAGAGATGGCGCAAGTGCAGCTCGCGGCGCCCGGCATAGTCGGCCGAGACGGCGACAATCGCCGGCCGTCCGCGCCCGGCCACCTCCTCCACGAGCTGATCGCGCACCTTCTCCCAATCCTTCTCCACGATCACCCACTGCCGACCGCGTAGCGCGTAGGTGTAGAGATCGAGTTCCTCAACCAGGTCTTGCGTCAGATAGTTGCGGATCAGGGAGACGTCGCTCTCCATCTCGCGCACCTCGAACAGCTTGGCGCGCCCCTCGCCGCCGCCCTTGTCCCAGCGCCGCTCGATGTCTTCCAAGAGTTTCAGCCCCAGGAAGTAGGGGTTGAGCTGCATCGGGGCACGGGCGAGCACGCCGGCGTTCATCTCGGCGAAGTCGTGGTACTCACCATCGCTCAGATCAAGCTCCCGGATGATCCGCGAGTGCCAGAAACTGGCCCAGCCCTCATTTAGAATCTTCGTGAGTCCTTGCGGCTGGAAATACAGCGCTTCCGTGCGCACGCTGGTGATCACGTCGCGTTCCCAGTCGGTCAAGTCCGGCGCGTGCTCGGCGATGAAGCGCAGCAGATCTTCGTCCTCCTCGTCCGCGGCTCCCTCTTCCGCCTCCGGCTCTGGTTGGCGGACGAACCGAAAGAGGTCGTCGTAGGCGCTGACGTGCTCCGGCGACGGGTGCTTCTCGCGCTTCGGGTCCTGGCGGCGGACAAAGGGGTGGGTCTCGACGTACTCCTCGACGGACAGCACGGCGTCGAGGAGCAACTCCAGCGCGTGCGCCCCGTGTTCGAACTCGTAGCCGGCGAACCGCCCGGCCGAGGCGCTCACCGTATCCAGCATCCGGCGAGAGGTCGGGCCGAAGTAGGCGTTATGCTTGAAGCAGTCGCTGTGCCCCAGCACGTGCGCCACCACCAGCTTATTCTGGAGGACGGAGTTGGACTCCAGCAAAAAGGCGTAGGCCGGGTTGGCGTTGATCACCAGCTCGTAGATCCGCTGGAGGCCATAGTCGTACATCGTCTTCATCTGGTGGAAGGCGCGCCCGTGCGTCCAATGGGAGAAGCGCCCGGGCAAGCCGTAGGCGCCGAACTCGTACATCACGCTCGCCGGGACCAGCTCGAAGTGGACCGGGAAGGGGTCAAGGCCGAAGCCCCGGGCGATCCCCCAGATCCGTTCGATGGCCTGCTCCAGGTCGCCGACCGCCTGATCGGAGCGTGGCGTCGTCACGCCGCCACCTCACTGCCGAAGAAACGCTGCAGCGCCGTCGCCAGATCCTGCTTGTCGGCCAGCACGGTCATGACGAAGCCCGGATCTTTGATCTCCGCGAAGGCTTCGAACAACGTGCCGGGCTCGCGGCCCCGGCTGCGAATCTCGCCGTAGCCGACGAGGTTGGTACGCGGCAACAACTCGCGGACGAGCTGGACACAGCGGGCGTTGTCGTCGTCGCCCCAGTTATCGCCGTCGGAGAATTGGAAGACGTAGGCGTTCCATTCGTCCGGCGGGTAGCGCTGCTGGAGGACGTCGTGGGCGAGAGCATAGGCGGACGACACCAGTGTGCCGCCGCTCTCACCAAGGTGGAAGAAGGCCTCTTCGTCGACCTCCTTCGCCGTGGTGTGGTGGGTGATGAAGACGATCTCCACCTGCTGGTAGCGGGCGCGCAGGAAGCGCACCATCCAGAAATAGCAACAACGACTCACCCACTGCTCGAACTCGCCCATGCTGCCGGAGACGTCGCGCATGGCGACGACCACGGCGCGGTGCTGCTGCCGCTGCACCTCCTGCCAGGTCCGGAAGCGCAGGTCCTCCGGGCGCACATTGCCGACGTGCGGTTTTCCGGCCCGCGCGTTGCGCTTGATGTTCTCCAGCAGCGTGCGACGCTTGTCGAGGTTCGGCAACACGCCCTTGCGCCGCACATCGTTGAATTCGATCTTCTCCACCACGTCGACCGTCTGCCGCTTGGGGATCAGGCGCGGCAGGTTCAGGCTTTCGAAGAGCAGTTCCGCCAGCTCGTCGACGGTGATCTCGGCCTCATAGAAGTCGACGCCCGGTTGGTCGCCGGCTCCGGGGCCTTTGCCCGGACCGCGCCCTTGCTGCCGGCCGCCGGGGCCGGGACCCAGGACGTCGCCGACCTGGCTGTTGCCGTCGCCCTGGCCGGTGTGCTGGGCCTGCCCTTCCGCGTGCCGGAAGTGGGGCAGCTCCAGCCCGCGGATCGGGACGCGCACCGTCTTCTGGCCGTCGGACGTGATGATCGCGCCCTCGCTCACGATGTCGTTCAGGTTGTCGCGGATCGCTTCCTTCAGCTTCTCGCGATGGCGCGCCTCGTCGACCCGCGCCCGTCGATGCAGCGACCAGTCCTGGTGCGACAGCGTGGCCACAGGAGGGTAATTGGGAACCAGCGAGTTGGGAGAACTGTTCACGCCGCCGTCCTTCTGCTTGGTGCTTCCGCGAACTGCCGCATGGTTGTCTTCCCGCCTTCTATGCAACCAACGTGCCAGCATCGTTGCTGGCGATACGGCCACGACTGCGGTCGGCGGCCCCAACGACAGCACCGACGTGCTCCGGATATCGCAAGACCGTAGTCTTGTCTTTGGGGTCGCCGACCGCAGTCGCGGCCTTTACCACCCGCCCCTTACCGGTTGAGCAGGTGACCGACGTAGCTGAGTAGCTCGTTGGCGCAGTTCGGGCAGTAGCCTTGCTCGTTGACCAGGCGCTCGATCACCGCATTGATCCGCTTCAACTGCTCGGGATCCGGCGTCTTGACCGACGTGGTGATCTTGACCACGTCCTTCAAGTCGGAGAACAGCTTCTTCTCGATCGCCTCGCGCAGCCGGTCGTGGGCGGTGTAGTCGAGCTTCCGGCCCCGGCGGGCAAGCGCCGACATGCGGATGAGCATCTCTTCGCGGAAGGCCTTCTTCGTATGCTCGCCGACGCCAACCTGCTCCTCAATAGAGCGCATGAGCTGCTCGTCCGGATCGAGTTCCTCATCGGTCAGCGGATCCTTGAGCTTGGTCTTGTTGCAGTAGGCCTCGACGTTGTCCAGGTAGTTATCGAAGAGCGTGTGCGCCGAGGATTCGAAGGAGTAGACGAAGGCGCGCTGCACTTCTCGTTTCGCCAGCTCGTCGTATTCCTGGCGCGTTTCGCCGAGCAGGTTGAGCAGGCGCTCGCGCTCCTGCGGGTTGATGCCGGTGTGCTGCTCGAGGCCGTCGCGCAGGGCGCGCAGGGCGTCGATCGGCCCGAGGCAGGTGGTGCCGTCGCGGGCGACCGCGCTGGAGAGCCGGTTGATGACGTAGCGCGGCGAGATGCCGGACATGCCCTCGCGCGGCGACTCCTCCTGCAGTTCGCGCACGTCTTTCTGCGTCAGCCCTTCGACGGACTCGCCATCGTACACCTTCAGCTTCTTCATGAGGTTGACGCTGGCCTTTTTGGACGGCTCTAACCGGGAGAGCACCGAGAAGATGGCGGCAACGCGCAGGGTGTGGGGGGCGATGTGGACGTCGCCGGCGGCGCTCTGCTTGAGCAACTTCCGATAGATCGCTTCCTCATCGGTCACGCGCAGGTTATAGGGGACGCGCACCAGGATGATGCGGTCCTGCAGCGCCTCGCCGCGCCGGTTGCCGGCGAAGGCGTTGTACTCGTTCTCATTGGTGTGGCTCACAATGATCTCATCAGCGTAGATCATCGGGAAGCGGCCGGCCTTGATCGACTGCTCCTGCGACAGCGTCAGGAGGCCATACAGGAACTTCTCGTCGGCCTTGAGCATCTCCACGAACTCCATCACGCCGCGATTGGCGATGTTGAGCTCGCCGTCGAAGCGATAGGCGCGAGGGTCCGACTCCGATCCGTACTCGCCAATCGTGGACAGGTCAATCGAGCCGACCAGTTCGCTCACGTCCTGGCTCTTCGGATCGGAGGGCGAGAAGGTGCCGATGCCGACCCGTCCCTTCTCGCTGAAGGCGATCCGTTCGACCGGCACCCGCGCATAGTCGCCATCGAACTCTTCCTGGAGGCGGTGGGTACAGATCGGGCAGAGATCGCCCTCGATATAGCAGCCATAGTCGCGCTGCACGGCGGGGCGCAGCAGTTGCGGGACGAGGTGCAGCGGCTCCTCGTGCATGGGACAGCCTTTGATGGCGTACACACTTCCGGCGTCGGTGCGCGTGTAGGCTTCCAGGCCGCGCTTGAGCAGGGCGACGATCGTCGATTTGCCGCCGCCGACCGGCCCCATCAGGAGCAGGATGCGCTTGCGCACATCGAGTCGCTTGGCCGCCGAGGCGAAGTACTCGACGATCTGCTCGAGCGGCCGGTGAAGGCCGAAGAGCTCTTCTTCGAAAAAAGCATAGCGCCGGTGGCCGTCGGGCATCGTCTCCACACCGGCCTGGACGATCATGTCGTAGACGCGGGCGTGGGAGAGGCGGGTCACCGCCGGCCGCTCCAGGACGAGTTGGAAATATTCGGCGAAGGTCCCTTGCCAGGCGAGCTGCCGCTCCTCCTGCCGGTAACGGTCGAGGGCCGCCAACAGGTCGAGCCGCGGAGCGCCGTCGGGCCCTGGGTCCTGGGTAGGCACGATTGCCATAGTCTGCCACGCACCAATCACTACCGTGTCGGCGTCCCTGGCGGGGCACAGCGTCGCCAAGGCGACGAACATGAAAGAGCATCCGAACCTGATTCGCGGCACACGGGATAACGCGCCGACGCAGCCCATGGATCGCGGATCGTGGAGAAGGGAAGGTCCCCAACAACGGCATCGTCGCTACCGTCATACTACCATGCGCACAATTGGTGCCGAATAGGAGAAACGGCCCCCCTGGTTCGCGGTGTGCCTGCCAAGCTCGGTGCCGTTACCCGGCGACCAGGAAATCCGCCGGCAGTGTAGGATAGGCGGGATGGCGGCAAGAGCAGAACGAAGGAGAGCGCGGATGCGCATCACGGCGGTAGACCGGATGCTGGTTGAAGTCCCTTTCTATGATGTGCCCGAGCGGAACATGGGGCGGGAGCTGGCCGGGTGGCACGTCAGCGAAGTCTGCCGCGTGCAGACAGACGCGGGGATCGTGGGCTATGGTGAGACCCTGCCCAACTACACCTGGGGTCGCGTCACCGACGCGTCGGTCGCGCGCGTGCAGGGCCAAGCGCCCGCCGAATGCATGTGGGACGACCGCCTGGGCGCCGGCCTGCAGATGGCCCTCTTCGACGTCGTCGGCAAGGCGGAGGGCGTGCCGGCCTACCGGCTCCTGGGCGACAAGGTGCGCGATTGGTGCCCGCTCTCCTGGTGGTCGATCGATATGCCGCCGGAAGACATGGCGGCGGAGGCGAAGTCGGCGGCGGCCTCCGGCTATATCGCCCACAAGCAGAAGGCGCGGCCCTGGTACGACGTCGTGGAACAGGCCCGGCGCACTTCCGCCGTCGTGCCGCCTAACTTCTCCCTCGACCTGGATTTCAACGGCCACCTGGTCAACTCCGCCGCCGCCGTGTCGGTGCTGAAAGAACTCGACGCCTTCGCCAATGTGAAGATCTACGAGTCGCCGATCCCCCAGGGCGACGTGGCCGGCAACCAGCGCATCCGTTCCCAGACCCGCTGTGCCATCGCCATGCACTACGGTTCGCCGCCGATCATGACCGCGCTGCGGGAGCAGGTCTGCGACGGCTTCGTAGTGGGTGGCGGCGCCTCCGCCGTGCGCCGCCAGGCGGCGGTTGCCCGCGAAGCGAACATGCCATTCTGGCTGCAACTGGTGGGGACCGGAATTACCACCGCCTTCGCCATGCACCAGGGTGCGGTGTGCAGCCACGCCCAGTGGCCCGCCGTCACCTGCCTGAACATGTACCGGCACCAGCTGCTCAAGGAGCCACTGACGGTCCAGGGCGGCTACGTCCGCGTGCCGGAAGGCCCCGGCCTCGGCGTTGAGGTCGACGAGGCGACCCTCGCCTCCCTCGCGACGCCGACGAGCAAGCGCAGTCCGGCCGCGGGCGTCTACGCCTTGCGGCGTTCGAGCGGTGAGGTCGTCTACTACGCCGGCGAGCGGCGGAGCGAGCCGGGCGTGCCGCAGGGGTATTGGGAGGACTCCGCGATGGGGAACCTGCCGCCCTACGAGCAGGGCACGCGCCTGGACCTCCTGCTGGACGACGGCACGCCGGAGTGGAGGGACCTGTTTAACCGGGTGCAGCTGGCGCCGGTGCGCAGCGGCGGGGCATGATGGTGGCCAATGCACGGCGAAGCGCAAGGAAAGGAGTCAATAGATGAACCAGACGAGCACGACGCTGCAGCAGCCGATCACCGCTGACGATGTCGCGTCGTATCAGCGCGAGGGCTACTACCTCTACCATGCCCAGGTCTTCCCGCCGGCCAAGCTGGACCGGCTGACGGAGCTGTTCGAGGAACACGTGGCGACGCTCCAGGCGGGTAAACGCACCGACGAACTGGACACGCCGCATTTCGCCGATCGCCGTTTACTCGATTTCTTGCTGGCGGACGAGGTGCTGGACCTTGTGGAACCGTTTATCGGGCCCAACATCGGCCTCTGGTCCAGCCATTTCATCTCCAAGGAGCCGCGCGTCGGGCGCGCCACGCCGTGGCACGAGGACTCCTCCTACTGGAACGGGCGCGCCGACACGATGGAGGGCATCGTCACCGTCTGGCTGGCCTTGGACCGGGCGACGGAGGAGAACGGCTGCATGCGCGTCATCCCCGGCAGCCACCTGGCCGGCGGCTTCTCCGACTACGAGAAGGTGGACCGGGCGACCAACCTGTTTGGCAGCCAGATCAAGCCGGAGCAGGTCGACGAGTCCAAGGCGGTCGCCTTCGAGCTGGAACGCGGCGAATGCTCCCTGCACGACGCCCGCCTAATGCATGGCGCCAAGCCCAACACGAGCGACCGTCGCCGCTGCGGCTACACGATGCGCTACTTCAGCACGAAGATGCACTTCTACCCGGAACGGAACGCCAACCACAAGCTCTGGCTGGCGCGTGGCAAGGATCTGGGCGGCAATCGCTACGAGGGGTAGGCGGTCGCTGCCACCGTCCGCCTAGCCACGCCAGTGGCCAGATAGGCCCGGAGGTCGCGCCGCCCACTAGAATGGCACGCGGCCAAGTTCGGTGCAGCCGGCGCGTCTCGCCCTGTACTGAGGCACTCAGGAGGCATGACCGGATGGCGCCGACGAGGGACCGCCCGGATTACGACCAGGCGCTGAAGCGGCTGTTAGGCCGGGCCCACGAGGGCATGCTGGCCCTACTGCTGCCCGGTGCTCGCTGGCTGGGGGAACGGTCCCCGGAGTTGGCGGCAGAGCTGCGCCAGGCTGACCTCGTCTGGGACGTGGCGCTCGCCAGCAGCGAACAGCTGCTGTTGCACATCGAGTTGCAAACCAAGCCGGATCCCCTGATCGGGGAGCGGGTGGCGGAGTATGGCCTCCGCCTCTGGCGGCATCTGCGCCGGCCGGTGCATTCGGTCGTTATCTACCTGCGAGAGGGTGGCGGCATCCCGGCGAGTCCCTTCGTGCTGCAACGCGGCGGCGGGGAGGAAGGGCTACGCTATCGCTACGGCGTCGTTCGTCTGTGGGAGGAGCCGGCGGAGCGGGTGCTAACGATGACGGAGCCGGGCGTCTGGCCGCTGGCAGCCCTGATGCGTGGCGAGGCCTTGGCGATGCTGGAGACGGTGGCGGAACGGATTGCCACAGCGCCACTGCCGCGCGCCGAACGCGAGGAGTTGGCCGGCATATTGGCGGTGCTGGCAGGACTGCGCCTGCCGCGTTCGGTGGTACAACAGATGGTGAGGAGGAACCCGATGCTCCGAGAGTTGCTGGGCGAGTCGAGTATGGCCGAGATCTGGCGAGAAGAGGGCGAGGCCAGGGGCGAAGCCAGAGGCGAAGCCAGGGGCAGGGCCGAGGGGCAACGAACCCTGGCGCAGACGCTGCTGGAGAGCCGGTTTGGCCCATTGGCTGCCGAGGAGGTGGCGGCGTTGCAGCGGGCCGACGAGCCGCTGCTGCAGACGCTGGCGATGCATATCGTCACCGACTCGCGGGAGCAGGTGCGCGCGCGCCTGGGCCTGACCTGAGCCGGGCCCACGGTAACGGCAAGGGCGGGCGCCATCCAGGGTACTTGTCCGCCTCACCATCGGGCGACCAGGGACTAGCGCCGAACGGTAGGGTCCAGCGCGTCGCGCAGGGCGTCGCCCACCAGGACCCAGGCCAGCATGGTGAGGGCGAGGACCAGGGCCGGGAAGACGGTGAGGTTCCAGAAGGTCTGGATGTACTGCTGGTAGAGGCCGATCATCTGGCCCCAGGAGGGCGTCGGTGGCGTGATGCCGAGGCCGAGGTAGCTGAGGCCGGCTTCGGCGAACATCGCGCCGGGCACGCCCAGCGTCATGGTGACGATCACCGGCGTCAGGGTGTTGCGGACCAGGTGGACCGTCACGATGTGGCGGGTGTCGCCGCCCATGGCGCGGGCGGCCCGGATGAAGTCGGTCTCCTTCAGGGAGAGCACCTGGCCGCGCACCAGCCGGGCGATGCCGATCCAGCCGGTGATCGCCATGGCCAGGATAATATTGGTGAAGCCGGCGCCGAGGACTACCAGGAGCAGGATATAGAAGAGCAGCGAGGGCAGGGAGCTCAGGACGTCGATGACTCGCATCACGGCATAGTCGAAGCGCCCGCTGAGCAGCCCGGCCAGGGCGCCGATTGGGACGCCGACGATGACGAGCACAAACTGGCTGAGGATGCCTACGGCCAGCGACACGCGCGAGCCGTAGATCAGCCGGCTGAGGACGTCGCGCCCCAGGTCATCGGTGCCGAGCCAGTGCTTGCCGGAGGGTAACTGCCAGGTGGCGGCGTAGTCGCCGTGATAGGGGTCGAAGGGAGCGATCTGGGCGGCGAAGATAGCGACCAGGATCTCCAGCACGATGAAGCCGAGGGCGACCATCGCCACCTTGTTCCGCCGGAAGCGCAGCCAGGCCCGGGCGGCGGCGCCACGCGGCTGGGCGCGCGCCGGACGGACGGCGGCGCCGGCGATCACGGCCATGGTCAGGCCTCCTTTACCAGACTGACGCGCGGGTCGATGAGGGCGTAGGCCACGTCGGTGACCATGTACGTGATGCTGATCAGCGCCGTCCAGACGACGGTCGACGCCATGATCATCGGGTAATCGCGATTGGTGATGGCGTTGACCCAGTAAAAGCCGACGCCGGGGATGCGGAAGATACTCTCGATGAAGAAGGAGCCGACCACCAGATGGGCGACCATCGGCCCGGCGACCGTGACGATCGGTGTCAGGGCATTCTTGAAGATGTGGACGACCAGCACGCGCCGCCGGCTTAGGCCCTTGGCGCGGGCGGTGCGCACGTAGTTGGCGCGCAGCACGTCGGAGACCGCGCCCTTGGTATAGCGTTGCAGGATCAGGATCGAGCCAAGGGAGTTGGCGAGCACCGGCAGGATCCACTGCTTAGGCGTGTCCCAACCGCCTGTCGGCACCCATTGCAGCTTGACGGCGAACACGAACTGGAGCAGCACGGCGAAGACGAAGCTGGGCATCACCATGCAGAAAATGGACACCAGCGTGCCGCTGTGGTCCAACCAGGAGTTGGGCCGGATGCCGCCCGAGACGCCGAGCGGCAGGCCGACGAGCACGGAGAAGGCGAGGGTGAGCAGCCCCAACTGGATGGAATAGGGCCACTGATCGCGGATGATCTGGACGACGGTGCGGCCCGTGCTGGAGAAGGAGTAGCCGAAGTTCAGGTGGACGGCGTTGCGCAGGAAGATCAGGTATTGCTGCCACACCGGCTTGTCCAGGCCGTAGAGCGCCATCAACTGCCTCTTGGTGTCCGCCGGGATGGCGACCGCCTTGTCGCCGCCGAGGACATCGAACGGGCCGCCGGGGATGGCGTGCATCAAGAAGAAGGTGAGTGCCGAGACGGCGAGCAGGACGCCGACCAGGCCGCCCAGCCGGGCCGAAATATAGCGCAGCATACTGACCCTCTCAGGCGAAGTGGCAGGCGGCGAGCCGGCCATCGTCCAGCGTGCGGAGCTGCGGTTCGTCCGCGCTACAGATGTCCTGGGCCAGCGGGCAGCGCGGGTGGAAAGGGCAGCCGGACGGCCGTTCGATCGGGCTGGGCACATCCCCGCCGAGGCCCCGCCGTTGCCGGTTGCGCGTCGGGTCGGGCTCGGGGATGGCGGCAACCAGGGCCTGGGTGTAGGGATGGCGGGGCTCGCCGACGATCTGCCGGGTTGCGCCGAGCTCCATGATGCGGCCGAGGTACATGACGCCGATCCGCCGGCTCATGAAGGCGGTGACGGCGATGTCGTGGGAGATGAACAGGTAGGAGAGCCGAAACTCGTCCTGGAGGTCGCGTAGCAGGTTGAGGATCTGGGCCTGGACGGAGACGTCGAGCGAGGAGACCGGCTCGTCGCAGATCAGCACCGCGGGCCGCAGG
>JAICXR010000496.1 GCA_025980355.1 Chloroflexota bacterium
GATGCCCTGCGCAGCCGCCGGCGCAAGCCGGAGCGGTCCTACGACGCCATCCTGGCCGACCAACCGGAGACGGAGCAACTGGCCGGCGAAGCACCCGACCCGGCGCAGGTCGTGGTGACTCATGAATTGGGCCGGCATTTGAGCGCCGGCCTGGCCACGCTGCCGCCCGATCAGCGCGCGGTGCTCATCCTCTGTGATATCCAGGGCTACGGCTACGCCGAAGCGGCGGAAGTCGAGCGCACCAATATCGGCACGATCAAGTCGCGCCTGAGCCGCGGTCGGGCGCGGCTGCGCGACTGGCTCGCGGAGCGCCCGGAACTCTTGCCGTCCGGCATACGTTCTGTCTACATGCAGGAAAAACCGTGAACAACCTGGCGGAGGAGCATCCGGACGCGCTGCTCGCCGATTATTCGGCCGACGGACTGGCACCGGCGGAACGCCGCCGGGTGGAGGCGCACCTGGCGGACTGCGCGCGGTGTCGCGCCCGCTTGAGGTCGATAGAGACGACGGCAACGTTGCTGCGTCACCTGCCTTCACCGACGTTGCCGCGCTCGTTCCTGTTGCCGCCGTCGACGGCGCAGCGCCGACAAGGTCCGCGCCTGCTCCTGCCCCTGTCCGTCCTGTCCGCCGCAGCGGTGCTCTTCCTGGCGCTGGGCCTGTCCCTGGCACTCAGCCGGCCGAGGGCCACCGTGGCCTTATCCCAGGCGACCGGCGCCGAAGCCACGGTGCCGCTCCCGGCGACAACGACCGCCCGCGCCTTCGCGGCCGCGACGACCGCGGCCGCCACGTCGGCTGCCAGTGTGGCCGCTGGCGCCGCGCCGGCGCCGCGCCCGGCGGCGGCCGCCAACAGCGTGCAGCACCCTAGCACCCCCACACCGGCGAGCCCGCCGTCGCTCTTCGCGGCGCCGACCCGGCCAACGGCGAGCGCGGGGACGTCACCGACGGCGGCACCCAAGGCTGCTCCACGGGCCACAACGGTCGGTCGCCCGCGGCAAGGGATCAAGGCCTACCAGGTATTGCTGGGCGCTGGCGGGGTCGTGTGCCTGGTCGTGGCCATCAGCGGGATCGTGAGAAACCGCGGGGCGCAGCTCAGCCGCCAACGACGACGGTGACCTTGAACCCTTGCACGAGTTGCGGGCAAGCCTGACCGGCCACGCAGTTCGGTCTGCTGGTGGCAGTAATATCTGCCTGACCGACGCCGGCCGCTTGGAAAGCGCGGAGGGTCATTCCGCGTGCCGCCGCCGCTGCCGGGTTGACGACCGGCTTCAGCACGGCGGCGTCCGGGCCGGACACCTGCCAGTCCTGAAAGCCAGTCGACGCCTTGAGCGCGAGGTCTATCGTGTCGCCCACCCGAATATGCACCGTACTGCCGGCGTCAGCGTTCGTCAGCGTGAGTTTCGGCTGCAAGGGGCTGGGTGCCGCGAGCGCCGTGCCGGGGATGGACGCCGTTACAACACTCGCCGCCAGCTGGGTCGGCACCGGGGTGCTGCTCGGCAAGACTTCGACGACCGCGGTTGATGCGGACGCGCTGATCGAGCCCGAGGATGCGCCAGCGCCGCCAGACGCGCTGGCGCCACACCCTGCTACGGTGAGGACCGCGCCCAGAGCCAACGCCGCCAGCAGGCGCCTCTTGTTGCTCTCCATATCCGTGCTATCGCGCTCCCCTGTGGGACCGAACGTTGGCGATCCGGCAATTGTTCCCGACGACGAGGGCCACCGACCGCGGTCGCGGCCTTTTTTCGCCGTCACCAGTCGCGTCACCGTCGCCGCGAACAAACCATGCTAGGGTACACCAGGGCAGCACGTGATGAGGAGGGCGACCGCATGTTCGCTGAGGTCCGGCCGGATGGGCGGCAAAATCCGCTCTACCGCCTCCTCCACCCGGTCATCGTCGCCGATGTCGTCGAGGTCCGCCACGCGATGGCCGGGCGGCTTCGCCTGAGCGTTCGGCGACCCGACTCGGCGTGTGTTGATGCTGTCGTTGCCACCCTCCGTCGGGGCGGCGCCACCCTGGAACGGGCGTCCGGCGGGGCGTCGCCGTCGCTGGTGATACGCTACGACCCGGCCGTCCTCGACCATGAGCAGCTTCTGGCCGCCCCGTTGCCGGCCTTGCCGCTGCCACCGCCCCGGCTGGAGGCGATGGCCGATGTCCGGGCGCCCGCGTCGGCGATCTGGGCGGCGTTGACCGACGAGGACGGACCGCCCTGGTGTCCCCCCGCAATGCTCCAGATCGTGCCGCTCGCCGGAACTCCGCAATCCTGGGACATTGCCGTCAAGGTCGGCCCCTGGACGCTACCCCACGCCATGGTGACGACCGCCGACGATCCGCCCCACCTGCTCGAACTCAGCATCACCGGCAAGCTCAACGGCATGATCCGCTACGAGATCGCCGAAGACGCGCCGGGCGGCTCCCGCCTCACCCAGCGCCTCTGGTTTGCGATCGACGGCAGTGCGGCCGAAGTGACGATGGGGGAGGGCATCGTCCACCAGTTCGCGCGCCGTTTCGCCGACGAGCAGATCCGCGATATCACCCAGCGCGTCGAAGGAGACCGTAAGACTTTATGAAGGCCGTGCGGAGGCGGGGATCGGTAGCAAAGTCGTCGCCAGGATGAC
>JAICXR010000266.1 GCA_025980355.1 Chloroflexota bacterium
AATGACCGTGCCGGCGCACTCATGATCTGCCTTCTGCCCTCTGCCTGCTGCCCGCTATGAAAGAGCCATTCGATATCGACACCGCTGTGGAGCGACTGCGCGAGGCAGTGCGCCCGTGTCCGAAGGCGGCGCTGTTCGCGCTGGCGGAGGACGGGTTCGCCAGCGTGTTCCAGCAGGTCGTCGCCTGCATGCTCTCGATCCGCACCCGGGACGAGACGACCCTGGTGGTGGCACGCAACATCCTGGAGCGCGACGGCACGCCCGCGCAGATGTTGGAGCTCAGCGCTGAGCAGATCGACACGCTGATCCATGCCGTCAGCTTCCACGAGGCGAAGGCCCGCCAAATCCGCGCCATCGCCGAGCGCGCCGTCCGCGACTACGACGGCGCGCTCCCCTGCGACCGTGACGTTCTGCTCTCCTTACCCGGCATCGGGCCAAAGTGCGCCAATCTCGTCATGGCCATTGCCTGCCGCCAGCCCTTCATCGCCGTCGACATCCATGTCCACCGCATCACCAACCGCTGGGGCTACGTGCAGGCCACGACGCCGGAGGCGACGATGGTGGCCCTGGAGCGCACGCTCCCTCAGCGCCATTGGATCACGATCAATCGCCTGTTGGTGCCGTTCGGCAAGCACGTCTGCACCGGAGCGCTCCCCCACTGCTCGACCTGCCCGGTGCTGTCCATGTGCCGCCAGGTCGGGGTCACGCGGCATCGCTGACCGTTCGCGTTCTTCGGTGCTGGACGGTAGCGGCCCGCATATGGTCTACTGCCGCCTATGCAAAGCATATCGCGGGGCCACACGATCGGGCTGACCGGCAACATTGCTTGCGGTAAGAGCAGCGTCGCCCGCCGGCTGGCCGAGCACGGCGCCACGGTCATCGACGCCGATCTGGTCGCCCACGAGGTGATGCGCCCGGAATTGCCCGCCTGGCGGGCGGTGGTGGCGGAGTTCGGGCGGGGCATCCTGGCGGCCGACGGGGCGATCGACCGGCCGCGCCTGCGGGCGATCGTCTTCGACGACCGGGCGGCGTTGCGGCGACTGAACGAGGCAGTCCATCCCCACGTCCACGCGGAGCTGTTGCGTCGCATCGCCCGGTTACGGCCGGACGAGGTTGCCGTCATTGAGGCGGTCGCTCTGGTCGAGGCGGGTACGTATCGGGAACTCGACGCGCTCTGGCTGGTGCTCTGCTCGCCCGAGCAGCAGATCGCCCGGCTGGTGCGGTCGCGCCATCTCTCCCCCGACGACGCAGCCTGGCGGGTAGCCGCCCAGCCGCCGGCCGAGCCGAAAGTTGCGCTCGCCGACGTCGTGATTCGCAACGACGGCGACATCGCCGAGCTGTTCGCGGCGACCGACCGCGCCTGGCAGGAGGCGCTGGCACGCTGGAGGCTGTACCGGGAGGAGGTCGGGACGGCATGAACGGTCGTGCCAGAGTGCTGGTGACCCGCCGCGTCGCGCCGGAGGCGCTCGCCATGCTGCGGGAGCGGTTCGACGTGACGCACTGGGACTCCAGCGAGCCAATCCCCCGGGACAAGTTCCTGTCGGCGATCGCCGACACGGACGGGCTGCTGGCGCTCCTGACCGAGCGGGTCGACGCCGAGCTGCTGGCCCTGGCACCGCGCCTGAAGGTCGTCGCCAACATGGCCGTGGGTTATGACAACGTCGATGTCGACGCCGCCCGGGCGCGCGGCGTGCAGGTGACCAACACGCCTGGGGTCCTGACGGAAACCAGCGCCGAATTCGCCTTCCTGTTGATCCTGGCCGTCGCTCGGCGCCTGAAAGAGGCGATGCGCTGGGTGGAACGCGGCCGCTGGACCACCTGGGACCCGCTGCTGTTGCTGGGGCCCGACCTGGATGGCGCGATGCTCGGCCTGGTCGGCTATGGCCGCATTGCCGCGGCGGTGGCCAGGCGGGCGCACGCCATCGGCATGCACCTGGCTTACCACTCCAGCCACGCCCACCCAGACGACGAGGAGCGCCTCGGCATGCGCCGGATGGCGTTCGACGACCTGCTGCGGGAGAGCGATGTGGTGTCGCTGCACGTCCCGCTCACCGCCGCCACGCGCCATCTCGTCGCCGAACGCGAACTGCGACTGATGAAGCCGACCGCCTACCTGGTGAATACGGCGCGCGGCGGCGTGTTGGACCAGCAGGCCCTCTACGCCGCGCTGGTCGGCGGTTCGATCGCCGGCGCCGCCCTCGACGTCACCGATCCGGAACCGTTGCCGGCGGAGCACGCCTTACTGCAACTGGACAACTGCCTGGTCGTCCCCCACATCGCCAGCGCCAGCGTCGCCACGCGCACCCGCATGGCGACGCTGGCGGCGGAGAACATCATCGCCGTGCTGACCGGCCGGCCGGCCCTGACGCCGGTGGATGCGCGCCCTCCGGCGCCTTGATCCGCGCCGTCGCTCCCCCGCCCGTCCCGGTGGGAAGACTGTCCGGCGGGCGAGGGTTCCCGGTATAGTGTTGCCCTGACCGGCGCGGGGCGTTGGGAACGACATTCACCCGACCATACACGGTGAGAGGAATGCGCGATGGTGGCAGCGACTTCAGAGGCAGCGCCGGCCGACCTCTTCGACAAGATCATCTCCTTGTCCAAGCGTCGCGGCTTCGTCTTCCCGAGCAGTGAGATCTATGGCGGCCTCAGCAGCTGCTGGGACTACGGCCCGCTCGGCGTGGAGTTGAAGAACAACGTCAAAGCTGCCTGGTGGCGGGCGATGACCCAGTTACGGGACGACGTGGTCGGCCTGGACGCCAGCATTCTGATGCACCCGACCGTCTGGCACGCGTCCGGCCACGTCGAGAATTTTACCGATCCGCTGGTGGATTGTCGCAACTGCAAGCAGCGCTTCCGCCTCGACCAGATCCCCGGCGCCGAGGTGCTGGAGCCGGGGGAGCCGGCGCCGGAAGGGTTCGTGGCCGGCCTGGCCTGCCCCAACTGCGGCGAACATCAGCTCACCAGCCCGCGCCAGTTCAACCTGATGTTCAAGACCTTTATGGGCCCCGTGGAGGAGGATGCGGCCACGGTCTTCCTGCGCCCGGAGACCTGCCAGGGCATCTACGTCAACTTCGAGAACGTCCGCGTCACGACGCGGCGCAAGCTGCCGTTCGGCGTTGCCCAGATCGGCAAAGCGTTCCGCAACGAGATCACGCCCGGCAACTTCATCTTCCGCACCCGCGAGTTCGAGCAGATGGAGCAGCAGTTCTTCTGCGCGCCGGCCGAGGCGGAGCAGTGGTTCCAGCACTGGCGCAAGGTGCGCATGGAGTACTACCTTGGCTTTGGCGTGGCGGCGGACCGCCTGCGCTACCGCCAGCACGGCAAGCACGAGCTGGCCCACTACGCCGCGGCGGCGGAGGACATCGAGTACCTCTTCCCCTTCGGCTGGAAAGAGTTCGAGGGCATCCACAATCGCACCGACTACGACCTGCGGCGCCATAGCCAGTTCAGCGGCAAGGACCTCTCCTATTTCGACGAGACGACGCGGGAACGCTACACGCCCTATATCGTCGAGACCTCTGCCGGCTGTGATCGGTCGCTCTTCGTCTTTCTGCTGGACGCCTATCACGAAGAACCGGACAAGGACGAGACGCGCGTAGTCATGCGCTTCCATCCGCTGTTGGCGCCCTACAAGGCGGCGGTATTGCCGCTCTCCAAGAAGCCGGAGCTGGCGGCGCTCTCCCGCAGCGTCCACGGGCAGTTGCGCCGCTTCTTCCCCACCGACTACGACGAGACGCAGAGCATCGGCCGTCGCTACCGCCGTCAGGACGAGATCGGCACGCCCTGGTGTGTCACGGTGGACTTCGAGAGCCTCAACGACCAGGCGGTGACGATCCGCGACCGGGATACGATGCTGCAGGAGCGGGTGCCGATTCCGGAGGTAGCCGGGCTGCTGCGTTCGCGCCTGGACGCGCTGTTGTAAGACCGAATACGAGGGGTATATGCTAATGCTGCCTGCCATCGACCGGGATCGGCTCGTCCGGACGTTGCTCGACCTGGTTCAGATCAACAGTCCGTCCAAGCAAGAGGAGGCGGCGGTCGCCTACGTGCGGTCTGCCCTGACCGCCATCGGCCTGGCGAACAACGAAGACGCCGTGCACAACGTCTATGCGCACCTGCCCGGCCGCCGGAGCGCCGCCGCCCCGCTGCTGGTGAACGCCCACGTCGACACGGTGCAGCCGACGCCGAACATCCGGGTCCAGCTCGACGGCGACGTCCTGCGCACCGACGGCCGCTCGATTCTCGGCGCCGACGACAAGGCGGGCGTTGCCGCGATCCTGGAAGTGCTGCAACTGCTACAAACGTCCGACATCCCGCACGCGCCGCTCGACGTCCTCTTCACGGTCCAAGAGGAGATCGGCCTGAACGGCGCCAAGGCGGTGGAGTTCGATCGCCTGAGCGCCCGCGAAGGCGTCTGCCTGGACGTCAGCGGCCCCGCCCACCATCTGGTGGTCGCGGCGCCGGGCCAGAACAGCATCGAGGCGACGCTCGTGGGCCAGAGCGCCCACGCCGGGGTCGCGCCGGAGCTGGGGAAGAGCGCGATCGTGGCGGCGGCCCGGGCGGTCGTCGCCATGCCGTTGGGGCGTATCGACGCCGAGACGACCGCGAATATCGGCCTTATCCGGGGCGGCCAGGCCCGCAACATCGTCCCGGATCGCTGCACGCTCACCGGCGAGGCGCGCAGCCGCGACCGTGGCAAGCTCGCCCGGCAGACGGAGGCGATGGTCGGCGCCCTCAAGGCGGCGGCGGAGCAGAGCGGCTGTCAACTGGAACTGACGGTAACGGACAGCTATACCGCCTTCTCCTACGACGCCACGGCGCCGGTGGTCCGGCGCTGCCTCGATGCCATCCGTTCGCTGGGTCGTGACCCGGAACTGGGCGCCACCGGCGGCGGCAGCGACGCCAACATCTTCAACAAACACGGCATCGCCACGGTGCTCCTGGGTGTGGGCTACGAGGACATCCACACGTCCAACGAACACATCGCAATCACCGCGGTGGTGGATCTGGCGCAGACGCTGCTGGCGCTGGTGACGGGTTAGCGGCGGCGCCGTTCGGTTCGCGACGGTACCCGGGCGCGCGGGCTGAAGAGTTCAGCGTGGACGAGGCATCTCGTGTTCTTGGGCATCCACCCAACAATGTGGGCCGTTCCTACCCCGGCGGGTAGGAACGGCCGGTGTACGCTGCTGTAGGCTGATCCGTCGGATGGGATCATTCGAAATCCGTGCGCTGGCAGGAATCGCTGGGAGCCTGTAGACCGCCATCCGAAATGTTGCTCGTCGTTCTTGCCTGCGCTGGGCGCTGGTATGCTCCCCAACGCCAGTGCACCTGTCGACGCGTGTCGCGGCACGTTGCTG
>JAICXR010000273.1 GCA_025980355.1 Chloroflexota bacterium
ACGCGCCCAGCACCGTCATGGTGGCGTCGTGCGGCTCGTTCGATTCATGACCCTCTGACGCTCCGCCCAGCCTGCTCAAGCGCGGGCCCAGCACCCAGGCCGCCACCAACGCCGAGACGCCGGAAGAGATGTGGACGACGGTGCCGCCGGCGAAATCGACGGCGCCCAACTGCGTGCCGATCCAGCCGCCGTGTCCCCAGACCCAGTGGGCGATCGGGTCGTAGACCAGGGTCGACCAGAGCAGGGAGAAGATCACGAAGGCCTTGAAGCGCTTGCGTTCGGCAAAGGCGCCGGTGATGAGCGCCGGCGTGATGACGGCGAACATCATCTGGAAGACCATGTACGCCTGGGCCGGCACGGTCGCCGCGTAATCCGGGTCGGGCGTGAGCCCCACGTGGTTCAAGCCGACCCAGCTCAGGTCGCCGACGAGACCCCAGCCGTGGAAGTCGGGGCCGAAGGCGAGGCTGTAGCCCCAGAGCACCCACTGCACGCTGATCAGGCAGAGGATGAAAAACGAATGCATGATCGTGCTGAGCACGTTCTTGCGGCGCACCAGCCCGCCGTAGAAGAAACCGAGCGCCGGCGTCATGAGCATCACCAGCGCCGCCGAGATCAATAGCCAGGCGGTGTCACCGGTGTTGATTTTGTCCAAACCTCTCCCTCCGAACGCGGACGACCTCCGGCAACGCTCAGGCGACAAGCGGGCCCGAAAGCTCGCGCCGAGCGGCGGCGGCAGGCTGGCGTCGATGCCGGCCCGGCCGGAGACAGAGGATCAGCGGACAACAAAAACCCCCAGGACCGCATGGTCCCGGGGGCAACGTCGCTGACCCACCATCGGCACGTTCGCTGTGCCGCCGCCAGTATACCGGGGAGCCGGGGCGAATTGCTACCGGGGCCCGCCGCAGACGCGGCTCTGGTAGACTTCCAATCACGCCTTCCTTGTCTTCTCGACTATATTCTTGCCGGAAGGAAAGCTCGCCATTCACCACCGTGGCCGTCGTGGCATCTGGTCGACGCTCCGCGTCGTCGCCGTCCTCCTGCTGGTGTGCAGCCTGCCCGTGTGGCTAGCGAGTGCCGCGCGACCTCCCGCCTGGCTGACAATACCTGCCGATCCGCCTGCCGGTGTCGCCGCAATGCCGACCAGCAACGCCAGCACCCCTACGGCACCGATCCAGCCGCGGGCGCCGGAGCCGACGGCCGTCGGCGACGCGGGCACGGACGTCGCACCCGCCCCGGCCAGGATCGCCCCGACGGGCGGCGCTCGCCCCGCGACGGCGACGCCGGTTGCCGTCAGCACGACCGTGCCTGCCGTCGTGCTGCCCACCACCACGCCAACGGCGTCCCCAGGCGGCGAGAGCTTACCGCTGGCGACCTTCTGGGATCGGCTGCGCCGCCTGGAGTACTTGCCGGCGATTGATCACCTGCAGCCGCTATCGCCCGGCGCGCGTGCCGACCCGCTGTTCGGCGTCGCCGAAGCCCTGGGCGCCGGCGACGCCGCCGGTCCGGTTATGCGCGGCATGGGCGCGGCGGTGGACCGGCTGGAGTTGCGCTGGGACCAGTTGGAGCCCGCGCCGGGCGTCTACGACTTCGCGACCCTGGACGACACCCTGGCGATGAATGATCAGATTGGCTTCTCCGTGCTGGCCGTCGTCGACGGCACGCCAGACTGGGCGACGCCGGGTACGCTACCACCCGGCAACGCCCCGCCGATCGGGCTCGACCAACCGGTGTTCCTCGCCGACGGCGCCGTCAACCCGAACAATCCCTGGGCCGGTTTCCTCGCCACGGTCGCCGCCCGCTACGGCCCCCGGATTGACGCCTGGGAAATATGGAACGAGCCCAACTCTAACGCCTTCTGGAACGGGACACCGAGCCAGTACGCTCGCCTGCTCGCCGTGGCGCAGGCGGTACTGGCGAAAGCGGCGCCGTCCGCGCCCGTCCTGCTGGGCGGCATGGTTAGCGACGATGGCGTCTTCCTCGGCGCCGTGGCGGCGGCGCTGTGCCCGGCGAGGCCTTGTGCCGGCGTCTTCCCGCCAGCGGTGGCCTGGCACGTCTATGACAATCCGGCCGACATTGCGCGGCTGGCCGGACTCACCCGTCGCCTGTTGCAACCGTACGCCGTCGCGCCGGAGGTCTGGATCACGGAAGCGAACGTCCCCGTCGATGACCCGCAAGCGCCGGACGACGCCGTGGTGGGGCAGGACGCCGTCAGCCTGAACGGCCAGGCGGCGTTCGTGCTCCAGGCCTATGCGCTCGCCCGCTTGGCCGGCGTCCACACCATGGTGATCTACCGGGCTTCGGACGTGGACGACCAGGGCCACTACTGGGGACTGCTGCGCGGCGACGGCTCCGCCCGCCCCGCCCTCCTCGCCTATCGCACAGCCGCCCAGCGGCTCGGCGGGACGCGGGCCATCGGGCTGAGCCATCCCCAATCCGGCGTCAGCGTCGCCCAGTTCTGCGGTGACGGCAACCGCGTGGCCGTCGCCTGGAACGACACGACCGCTCGGGTCGACGTCGCCATCCCGGCGGTCGCGGCCCGCGCCGACGCGGTGGACGCGGCCGACGCGGCGGTGCCGTTGACGCCGGTGCAAGGCGCCTGGCGGGTTGCGCTGCCGCCCGCGACCGCGCCCACCGCGCTCACCGTCGCCCTCGGCCTGCCGACGCTGGTGGTGCAGGCGGGCGACTGCTGATCCGTACGCGGTTGGGTCAGGCGGCCGTCGCAAATTTTCGCCTACGGTAGACTTCGTTGATGAACGCGACGCCAGCGGAGTTTCCCTTTCGGCGCACCAAGATCGTCGCCACCCTCGGTCCGGCCTGCGACGACGCCGCGACGTTGCAGGCGATGCTCAATGCCGGGATGGACGTCGCCCGCCTCAACCTCTCCCACGGCACCCACGAGGAGCACGCGGCGCGGGCCGAGCGCGTGCGCACGCTGGCCGCGGCGGGCCCGGGGGGCGCTCCCCGCCCCGTCGCGGTGCTCCTGGACCTGCAAGGGCCGAAGATCCGCACGGAGCGCCTGGAGGACGGCCGGCCGGTGTTGCTCGCTCCCGGTAGCGATTTCGCGATCACCACCCGTCCGCTGATCGGCAATGCCCGGATGGTCTCCACGAGCTTCGCTGCCTTACCGCGGGACGTCGCCGCCGGCGACCGGGTGCTGCTCGACGATGGCGCCATTGAGCTGCGGGTCCGGGCAACGACGCCCGACACCGTGCAGTGCGACGTGGTGCATGGCGGCGTGCTCGGCGAGCAGAAAGGCATCAACCTGCCCGGCGTCGCCGTGAGTGCCCCGGCCCTGCCGGCGAAGGACGAGGCGGACCTTCGCTTCGGTCTCGACCTGGGCGTCGATTATGTCGCGCTCTCCTTCGTGCGCCGCGCCAACGACGCGCAAGGCATCAAGAAGGCCATTCGCGCGGCGGGGCACAGCACGCCGGTGATCGCCAAGCTGGAGAAGCCGGAGGCGATCCTGCACCTGGACGCCATCATGGCGGCGTTCGACGGCGTGATGGTCGCCCGCGGCGACCTGGGCGTGGAACTGGACGCGGAGCGGGTGCCGATGCTCCAGAAGCAGATCATCCACCGCGCCCAGCAG
The DNA here is from genome assembly GCA_025980355.1 of Chloroflexota bacterium. Classification (GTDB taxonomy): domain Bacteria; phylum Chloroflexota; class UBA4733; order UBA4733; family UBA4733; genus UBA4733. Next base: position 3,590 of record JAICXR010000273.1, read on the forward strand.
TACGGCAAGGTCGTCATCACCGCGACGCAGATGCTGGAGTCCATGACCCATAGCCCCCGTCCGACGCGCGCCGAGGCCTCCGATGTCGCCAACGCCATCTGCGACGGCACCGACGCCGTGATGCTCAGCGGCGAGACGGCCGCCGGGGACTACCCGGTGGAGTCGGTCGCCATGATGGACCGCATCGCCCGCCACGCCGAGGCGGCGCCGCGCTCCCCGGCGCCGGCCCACCGCCACCATCGCCTGCACGCCCACGCCGTCACCCACGCGGCGTGCAACCTGGCCGAGGAGATCCGCGCCCAGGCGATCGTCGTGTTCACCCGTTCGGGCTTTTCCGCCCACCTGGTATCGCAGTGGCGGCCATCGGTGCCGGTGTACGCCTACACCTGCGACGCGGGGACCTTCCGTCGGCTGAGCCTCTGGTGGGGGATCATCCCGCGACTCGTGCCGTTCGCCGGCAATACGGACGCCATGCTGGCGACGGTGAGCGACGATCTCCTGCGGCGGGGGGCGGTGACCGAGGGCAGCAGCGTGGTCTTCGTCGGTTCGACGCCCCTGCTGGTTCGTGGGCGGACGAACTTTGTGAAGCTGCAGGTGATCGGTCGCCGGTCGGGACGCTAGAGTGAAGCCACAATGGAGTCGACGACCAGGGGATTCAGCGGCGGGTGTGCTGCCGTGGCGCGTGGCTCACTGTTTGGTACGCTACCAGGCGAGAAATGGGCACAACGGGTGTTCAGCCGGCCGAGAGGAATATTGCCAGTGCCATCCGACCTCATCGCGTTGCCAATTGGCGAGCGGGCCCCGGAGATCGTCCATGCGGTGATCGAGATCCCGCTGGGCAGCCGCAACAAGTACGAGTACCGTCCCGATTTGGGCGTCATCATGCGCGATCGCGTGCTGTCGGCCGCCGTGCGCTACCCGACCGATTACGGCTTCATCCCCTCGACGCTGACCGATGACGGCGACCCGCTGGACATCCTGGTCGCCGCCTACGACCCCGCCTTCCCCGGCTGTATCCTGCTGGCGCGGCCCTTGGGGGTCCTGGACATGACCGACGAGAAGGGACGCGATTACAAGATCTTCGCCGTCCCGGCCGATGACCCGCGCTTCGCCGAGGTGACGTCCCTGGACGACCTGCCGAGCCATATTCTGCGCGAGGTGGAGCACTTCTTCGCCGTGTATAAGCAACTGGAAGAGAAACGGGTCGAGGTCTACGGGTGGCAAGGGCTGGAGCACGCCTACGAGCTAATCCGCAAGTATTCGCGGTAAACGGCGGCGGTTGTTGCGATGTGCCGCAACCTTGTCCCCGGCAAGCGCCCTGCGCAGGGCGCGCAGCGATCGGCCCTGACGCCTACCCTGCGCTAGGCAGCTTGGGGTGCGGGGAGGGCGCCGGGCGGGAAATCGCGGCGGTCGTCGAGCCAGGCGAGGGCGAGGGCCACGAGGGAGGCCGTGCCGCGGGTGGTGACGGAGGCGGCCCAGCCCTTCGGCAGGGCCCTGCTCTTGGGCAGGGCGAGCAGGTGGAGGAAGGCGAGGGCGAGCGACAGGGCGGCGACGAGGCGACCCAAGCGGGCGGCGCTGCCGATCCGGGCGCGATCGAGGCCGAAGACGGAGTGGCAGTCCTTGAACGTGGCCTCGATCCACATGCG
>JAICXR010000465.1 GCA_025980355.1 Chloroflexota bacterium
CGACGCGCTCCCAGACGTCATCGGAGCCGGTGACGGCCGATTCCTCATCCAAAGGGTCCTCCAGTGCGCTGCTCCGCCGTCCACGCAGGACGGTGATGCAGCGGTGATGTACCACCGTGAGGAGCCAGGCGCGGAGGGTACCGCGTTGGGGATCGAACTGTTGGGCGTGACGCCAGACGGCCAGAAAGGCTTCCTGGACCGCGTCCTGCGCCAGTGCTGCGTCGCCGAGCATGCGTTGCGCCAGGCCATAAGCCAGAGAGCCGAATAGGTCGTAGAGGCGGCCGAGGGCGGCAGTATCGCCGGCGGCGATCTGAGCCATCAGCAGGACGCCTTCGTCGCGGGCCCGTCCCTCCTGCCTGCCCGCCTCCTGCTGTCCGCCGATGTCGCTATCCAATCCCGCTGTCGCGTCGTCCCCGCCGGCCCTAACCGACAGAGCGTGACGCATGATACGCAACTTGCTTGCCGGAGGGGCCGGGGCACCGGGGTGCTGTTTAGGCGATATCGGAGGGGGTACGGGGCCCGGACGGGAGCGAGGGCTGGAGGCAAGCCACGACGAGCCGCCCAAAGAGGTGCGCCGTGCGAATGCCCGTCCCGTCGCGGCTTCGCCTTACCGATCCGGTGCTGAGCGCTGGCGCTGGCGTAGGCGGACACCGGCGACCACCAGGCCGCCTGCAGCGATCGTCGCGGCCGGCCAGAGGCCCGACCTCGGGTGGGCCATGCCGCCGGCGCCCGTGTTCGGCATCTGGGCCGGCACTTGCGCCGTGCCGCCCGAGGCCGACGCGCCGGCCGCGCCGGTCGTCGAGGCCGCGACGCCACCGGGCGCCAGGTTGCTCATGCCGGCATTGTCCACCTTGCCGGCGAAGTCGCTGTACGTGATCGCGGGCCCGCCGCCGCCGATGAAGCCGAGCTTCTGCAGCGCGGCGGCGGCAGCACCGACGGTGCCGAATTGGGCCGACGAGAAGGCCAGATTGTGCGGCAAGCTATCGCCCAGCGCCAGGCGGGCGAGGGCGCGATGTTCGCCCTCCACGGCGCCGACCTGGACCGCCACCTTGACCAGGGCCGGCTTGCCCATCGCGGCGAACTCCATGGCCGCCGCCTCGTAGGCGGAGATGAACGCGTCTTCCAGCGCCTCTATCGTCTGGAAGAGCGTCGTCGTGTCGCTGGCGATCTTCGGATCGGGGATGTTGAAGGTGGTCGTCAGCGGCTTGGCGCCCGCGCCGGTCAGATAGACATAGTGCGCCTGCTCAGCCGATTGCGCGGCCTTCAGGATCGTGACGAAGGGACTCGCCAGCCCCTTGCTGCCGTCCGCGTTGGTGTAATTGGCCGCATTGGCGATCGCCGCCCCGAGCAGCGAGACGGCCAGGGCCTCCGCCGTCGCGGCGATATTGATGATGGTGGTGACATCCTCCGACTGGGCCGCCGCCTCAGCCAGTTCGTTCCCGAGACCAAGAGTTGCCATGATCGCTTATTCCTCGCTTTTCTAAACGCACGCGCTACGACGGCTTGATATTGCTGACGCCGTTGAAGTCCACCGAGCCGGCGAAGCTGCTGTAGGAGAGCGTCGCCGCCGGATTGCTGGCGCCGAGCAGGCCGAGGTTCTTGAGCACACCGGCGGCATCGCCCACGCTGGTGTAGGGCGCGCTTTCGAAGCCGACGTTATTCGGCGGCATCGCCCCGGCACCGTAGTTGGCCAAGACGCGATGCTGCGACTCGACGCTGGCGATCTGCAGCGCGACCTTGGAGAGCGCCGGCTGGCCCAGGTCGCTGAACTCCTGCGCCGCCGCCGTGTAGGCGCCGATGAAAACCGTCTCCGCGGCGACGACGAACTTCAGCAGCGCCTGCGAGTCGGTCGTGATGTCGGCCAAATTCTGCGGTACCGTGAAGGTCAGGGTGAGCGCCTTCGCGCCGGCCGCCGTCAGATACTGATAGTGGGCTTGCTCTTCGGCCTGGATGGCCTTCACCCAGGTCACGAGCATCGCGGAGAGGCCTTTGCCATTGTCGTACTTGCTCGCGCCGGCGATGACGGCGCCGGTCAACGTGACGGCCAGTGCCTCCGCCGTGGCAGCGATGTCGATGATGTCCGCCACCGTCTCGTTGCTGGCCGCCAGCGCCTGGAGGGCGCCCAGCTGCGTCAGGGCGAGCCCCAAGCCGGCCACACCACCGAGCTTGAATAAGCCGCGCCGTCCAATGGGTAGCCAGGGTGCCTGTGGAGTCTCGAGCATATCGCCGTCCTTTCTCCTCGTCGTAGACCCATCCCTGTGGGCCCGCTTCATCTCCTACTACGGCGCCGCCGCAGTATTGGATCACTGCCCGGCAAGACGGCGCGAAGATTAGCCAGCGTCAGGCGAGAACCCGACCGGTCTCAGCGATGATCCATGCCGACCACACCGGTAGAAGCGGGGGGGCGGCACCGAGGCCAGTCGCTAGAAGACGAGGCGAGACTTAACCGGGGTCAGGAGGCTGGTTTGGACCACGTCTATGATCGACCGTTAGCCCCGCGCCAACAGAAGGTTGCCCTCCGTGTCCACCCGGCCGCCCCAGCCGGGCGCGACGACGCTTGTCGCGTCCTGTTGGATCAGGAGCGCCGGGCCTTCCACCAGGTGGCCCGGAGCCAGCCGCGCCCGGAGCATGACCGCCGTCTCTCGCCAGCCGTCGGGGAACCAGACCCGGCGGTACGATCGCCGCGCTTCGCCAGGCTCCGGCGGTGTTCCCGGCAGGGCAAAGGAGGAGGGGAGCGTGGAATGCACGCGCACGGTGACCAACTCCAACGGATGCTCCGGTCGGGCATAGCCGTAGCGGCGGGCGTGCAGGCGGTGGAATGCTGCCTGCGCGGCCGCCGCGCTGCTCGAGACGGGCACCGTCAGCTCAAAG
>JAICXR010000353.1 GCA_025980355.1 Chloroflexota bacterium
CGTTCGCTCCACGGTGCCGCCCCGTGGCGCGCCTTGATCTCCGCCAGCGAGGCGACGAGGGCGCCGGCGTGTAGGGTGGGCAGGGCGACGGCCATGGCGGGGTGTCCTTTCCGATGCTAGCTGCGCGGCACGTTCGCCAGTTCCGGCAGCGCGGTGAGGCGATCATACAACGTTTTGTTCACCACGACTTTCCGTTCCGGCAGTGCGCCGCCGGCGACGGAGGCGGCGATTTCGGCGACCCGGCGGCGGAGTTGGGCCGCCCCTTCCACCGACTGGCTGGCGGCGTGCGGCGTCAGGATCACCTGTTCCATGCCGACCAGGGGGTGGTCCGGGCCGATCGGCTCCTGCTCGAACACGTCGAGGCCGGCACCGCCGAGGTGGCCGGAACGCAGCGCCGCCACCAGGGCCGCTTCCTCCACCACCGGCCCGCGGCAGGTGTTGATCAGCACCGCCCACGGTTTCATCTGCGCCAGGCGCCGGCCGTTCATGAGGCCTCGTGTTTCCTCGTTGAGGAGCACGTGCAACGAGACGACGTCGCACTCGGCCAGTAGTCGCTCCAAAGGGACCGGCGTCGCCCCGTACTCGGCGGCGATCGACGCGGGGATGTAGGGATCGCTGACGAGCAGGCGGTAACCGAAGGGCCTGGCGCGCTCCGCCACCATGCGGGCGATCACGCCGAAGCCGACCAGGCCGAGGGTCTGGGCGGCGGGCCGGTGCAGTTCCAGGTCGGCCCGCGTCCGCCGTTGCGCCCAGCTGCCGTCCCGCACATAGCGGTCCATGCGCAGCAGCCCGCGGTTCAGGGCGAGGATCAGCGCGAGCGCGTGGTTGGCCACCTCCTCCGAGAAGGCGTCCGGCACATTGGCGAAAAGGATGCCGGAACGGGTGGCGGCGTCCACGTCGATATCGTCGTAGCCGACGTAGGGTCGGAGCAGGAGCCGGCAGGACTGCATCTGGCCGATCTCCTCGGCGGTGAGCCGCTGACCGCCGGAGATGACGACGTCCGCCTGCTGGACGGCTTCCGAGACAGCGCCATGCTCGTCGCGGAGGGGGGCCGTGGTGACGGCGATGCCGGCCGCCTGCAGGGCGGCGACCGACGCGTCGCCGGCCCGCACCGCGGAACGTTGCGTGATCGTCACGGCGCCAGGTCGTCGCCACGCTCCGGGATTGCGCCAGCGTTGCAGGTCGTCCACGGTTCCCATCCTCACCCCAGCGCCGTGCTCCGTCACCGGCAAGAGCATAGTACACCCTCCCGGCGAACCATGCCGGTGGATTGCTGCCCGCCCGGCGCCGGGCCGGCGGGATCAGGCGACGCGAGCGGTGGCCCGCGCCTGGCCGGCCGCCCCGGCCGTGCGGGAATCCTGCAGGCGCCGACGGATCACTGCCGGGTCGACCTTCTGCACGTCGCTGATGACGTGCAGGGCCTCGAGGGAGCGGATGATGAGGCCGGAGAGGTCGAACTGCCACCAGAAGAGGCCGTGGTAGGCCGAGCGCTGGAAGGCGTGGTGGTTGTTGTGCCACCCCTCGCCGCCCGCCAGGAGGCCGACCAGCCAGTTGTTGGTGCTGCGGTCGCCGGTCCTGAAGGGGCGCTTGCCGAAGACGTGGCAGACGGAGTTGACGCTCCAGGTCACGTGGTGGACCAGGAAGATCCGCACCACCCCGCCCCAGAGCACGCCCCGCCAGCCGTCCACCGCGAAGGGGAGGGCGAGCGAAAGGATATCCCAGAGCCAGGTGGTCCTGGTCACGAACATGACGTGGGGATCTTTCAGGAGCCAGGGGCCATATTTGGCCGGGTCGGCCGTGAAGCCGTCGAAGATCCAGCCGAGGTGGGCGTGGACGAAGCCTTCCACCGGGCTATGCGGATCGCCTTCGCGGTCGGACTTTGCATGGTGTTCCAGGTGGGTGCTGGCCCAGGTGAGGGGCGTCCCCTCAAAGGACATCGCCCCGAGGATGAGCAGGCCAAGCTTCAGCCAGCCGGGAGCCCGGAAGCCGCGGTGGGTGAGGTAGCGGTGGAAGCCGATCGTCACGCCCATCGCCACGAAGAAATACATGCCGGCGAGCAGGGCGAGGTCCTTGCCGTAGACGGCGTGCTGCCAGAGTTGCGCGATCGCCACGCCCACCGCGGCGAGCGGCCCGACCACGCCGACGATCACGAAAAAGCGCGCCAAGCGGCTGTTGGTGCCCCGCCGGATCTCTTGGGCGATCGGCTCCGGCCGCCCCGTATCGAGGTCGACGATCTGCGCCGGGTACGAGTTGAACATGAATGGTTGTCCTTTCCCCAAGAGCAGCCACGGCGGCTGGGAGTGTCACGAGCATCGGGGACATGCTCAGTGTGGCGCGCGGCAGTTAACAGCGCGGTGAACGTCACCGGAGAGGCCGCCCTGATGTCGCGACGCGGCCGCCGTTGGTGGCGGCGCGTTACTGGCCGCTGCGCTGGACCTGGCGGGCGGGCGAGCCCATGAAGCGGTAGCCCAGCCCGCGCACCGTCTCGATGTAGCGCGGACCGCCTTGTCGTTCGATCTTGGCCCGGAGTCGGTGGACATAAATCTTGACGTAGTCTGTATACGCGGTCACCGTCGTGCCCCAGACGCGGTCGAGCAGCGTCTGCACCGGCAGCACGCGACCGGCGTTGCGCGCCAGGCGGTAGAGGAGTTGATACTCGATCGGGGAAAGCTTGATCGGTTGACCTTTCAGTGTGACCTGTTTCGTCCGATAGTGGATCGCCAGGTCACCGACCTGGAAGTCGGGCAGGGCGTCCCGGTCCTCGCTCGCACCCGCGTCCGCCACCTCCTGCAAGCGGATCAGCGCCCCGATCAGCCGGCCGTCCTCGGACCGGAGCGGGGAGCCGCAGCCGCGGACGATGACTGCCGTGCCGTCGTCCCGCACGATCCGCCCCTCGACGCCTGCCACGGTCTCGCCCCGGAGCGCTCGGCAGGCGGGGAGCGACGCCAGGAGTTGCCGGGGCGGCTCCGCGCCGGACGTTTCGTCGCCGGCAGGCGCCGCCAAGGAGTGGCCCACCGCGATCGTGCCGTCGAGCCGGCGCGCGGCGCCGTTGACATAGGTGACATGGCCGGACGGGTCGACGATGATGACGCCATCGGACGACTGGGACAGCAGGGCGGCATGTGCCGCCGCGAGCCGTTCGGCGGTTTCCCGCGCTGCTTGTTCCCGTAGGTTCGCCAGGAGGAGACGCTCATTGACGGCGCGGAGTTCAGCGACCGTCGGCTCGGACGTTCGGAATATGGTCAATCGTTTCTTCCCAGCAACGCCGATGTCGATCCTCTCCGGCCCAGGATCGAGCAGCACCGACCGATCGGTGCTGCTCAGCTTGCTTTGTACATTGCATATCTGATGCCATCATGATAACGCGCGGGTCGCCTACGCGGCCCGTTCCCGGCCTAGCCGACCGTGATGCGGTTAGGAATGGCGGGCGCGGCGCGCCTCCCGGCGGGCGAGGAAGAGGGCGAGCGCACTGCGTTCGGCTTCCGCCGGCGTGGGCAACGTCAGTCGCCAGATATGCCAGATCCGCTGCGCCAACGTGAAGAAGGTGAGGATGGCCATGCCGGCGAGCACGACCACGAGTATCTCGTCATCGGGTAGCGACCCGACGCGGCCGCCGTCGACCAGCAGGGCCAGGCCGAGGAGGATCACCCGCTCCGGCCGGGCGAGTAAACCCACTTTGCATTCCAGGCCCAGCCCTTCGGCCCGGGCCCGGGAATAGCTGATGAGCAACGAGCCGAGGATGACCAGATAGATCAGCACGGCCGATTTGGGGCGCTGCGCCACCGTGAACCAGTAGAGGAGCCCGAGGTAAATGATGCCCTCCGAGAAGCGGTCGAGGGTGGAGTCGAAAAAGGCGCCGAACTTCGTGCCGCCGCCGCGGGCGCGGGCCAGGCCGCCGTCCAGCATATCAAAAGCGCCGGAGAAGAGCACGAGCAGGCCGCCGCCGATGAAGTGCCCGCCGGCCAGGACGAGCGCGGTGATGCCGCTCAGCAGGAGGCCGACGACCGTGATCATGTTCGGCGTGACGCCCGAGCGCACCAGCGGTTGCATCATGCGTTCCATCAGGCGCCGAAAGAATGCTTGCAGTTCCGGCGATATCATGCTCGACCCTCCCCGGCGGGATTGCGGCCCC
>JAICXR010000187.1 GCA_025980355.1 Chloroflexota bacterium
ACGCTGTGGTGAGCAAGGGGAGGCCAGGGCGTCTGCAATACGCCCCGACACGGCTGGGGCGCCGGCGGTTCAATGCAGCGGCTCGGCGATGAGCCGGGTAGTGGCGTATTGCAGACACCTAGATGGAACTGCTCCACGGCGCTCGGGAGCGGCAAGTTCGGCACAACGTAGGTCGTAGCGAGTTCGTCCAAACTGCCGTCGAAGACCGTCGGGCTGGAGACCATCTGTGCTGACCGTCGGCGAGGGAACGTAGATAATGAAAGTAGTTGCGCCCTTCGGTGCTTGGCGAAGGGCTCTGCCACACCTGTCACGTTCCTCCCGAGCGCCCGCCTCGCTATCTGTTACGTCCTGAATACTGTCGCCATCTCACGATTGGATCCCGGTTGCTTTCGATATTTTCGTTTGTAGGGTACCATGCCACGGTGTGGAAGGAGAGACAGGCATGGCCGGACTTGGCCACATGGTGGCGGTTCCCGAGACAGAGGACCAAAGCACCTACCGCCGACTCGACCAACTGTTAGGGCAATCCGCCCCTCGGATCGTCGGTGACGATGGGGAAACGGCTGAACTCCCGCCGACGTTGTTGCGAATGGTCCGTGAACTCGCCCATCTCTTAGCGACGAACCACGTCGCTATCTTGACATCCGCACAGCAAAATCTCACCACGCAGCAGGCGGCCGACCTCCTCGGCATCTCCCGGCCCACGCTCGTTCGGTTACTGGAAGAGGAACGTGCCATCCCGTTTGCCCGAGTCGGGACGCACCGGCGGATCCGCTTTGCTGATTTGCTGGCCTACCGACAGCAGTTATATCAACGGCAACGACAAGCAATGGCGGAACTTACGGCGTTGGGTGAGGAAATGGGCGGTTACGGCGTGCCGGTTGATAAAGAGCCCGTTTTGTCATCCGCAGCTCGCTGATGCCGTTGCTTGCGGTCGTCCTTGATGCCAATGCACTCTTCCCGATTGCCCTCTGTGACACGCTTCTACGCGCTGCTGTGGAGCAACTGTACCGTCCGTTCTGGAGCTCAGAAATCCTGGGTGAGGTCGAGCGCAATCTCATTACCCACCATTGAGCGACGCCCGAGTTGGCAAGGAGGCGATGTGAGCGGATGGCCAGCGCGCTGCCGGGGGCGATGGTTACCGGATATTCTGCCATCATACCGTTGTTGACGAACGATCCGAAGGACCGCCATGTCCTGGCGACTGCGATCCACGCTGGCGCTCAACTGATCGTCACGCGAAATATTCGTGACTTTCCGGCCGTTGCGCTCGGGCCATACGACATTCGTGCTCAAGCGCCCGACGGGTTTCTTCAGGATTTGCTCGAATCGGAACCCGAGACGGTATTGCGTATCATTGCGGAACAGGCGGCGGACCTCCGGCGACCATCGCAATCCGTGGATCAAGTGCTGGCGCGACTGGCGCTTGAAGTTCCCGGTTTCGTCCGCGCGGTCCGGGGCAAAGGCTTTCGCGCGGGCCACACAGAAGCACCGTTACCACCCAGGTGATCGCCGTTACGGGCGGGGCAGATCCGGGCAAGGGATCAGGGCCAGGGCCGCGCGGTGACCTATACTCGTGTGCGATGCCATGGTCAGGTACGGGCAGTGTCAACTGAGGACGATACTGATGCAGGACTTCCCGCCAGACTCGGAAGACGCCGGCGGCCCCGGTCGCCGGACGCGCTTCAGCGATGTCTGCGGCACGATCGACGAGCTCAAGCGCATGCTGCACGAAGAGCCGGAGTCGGGCGCGGCTCGCGCCGAGGTCTTCGACGGCCTCATCGACGACGCGCTCTTCATGGAGGAGCGGATGGAGACACGGCTGCGCGAGTATGAGCAGTTTCGTGGGCAGGTCGTCGCCATCGCGGCGCAATTGCAGGAGCTCGGGTCCTCCCGCCGGCAGGAGGCGATCGCCGCTGCGCCGCCGCTGACGGCCCGTTTGGCAAGTGGGCGGCCCCTCTCGGCCGCCGAGCGCCCGGCGGCCGTGGACCGCGCCGAAGCGATTCGCGCTGTCGCCCAGAGCCTGGAGGACACGCTCAGCCGCTACAAGACGCTGGCCCTCGACCTGGCCCGCGCCTATCGGGCGATCCAGGGCGACCGCTCCTGGGTGTTGGAGGGCGAGGCAGCGCCGGAAACGGCGCTTCCAGAGGAGCCGGACCTGGCCTGCTGGCTGCCGCCGTCCCCCCATCGGGAGCGCATCCTGCGCTACTTGCGCGCGGGTCGCGCCCACCTCCTGCCGGCCGACCAGGCGCCGGGGGCGGAGCCGGCGGCGCCGCAGGTGCAGTTCGAGGACGGCGGCGTGATGCCGCTGCCGGCCGTGCGCTGGGATGATGACGTGCGCAACTTCTATCCCGCCGGGCTGCCGCCCCATCCCCACGGCCGCCGCTACCGCGGCCGGGCGTAGCGTCAGCCCCGGCCCCGGCACACTCCTTGCCTGCCGTCGCTGCGCATGTATGCTTTGGTATGTCCAACCCGATCGGGCTGTTGCCGCTGCATCGGCGTGTCGTAGGGAGGAGTCTGTCGCATGGGAATACCAGACGCCAGTCAGCGGCGGCGTGACGACCTGGAGCGGCGCTTCCCACGCTGGCAGCCTATGACGCTGGCGCAACACTTCGATCGCGTTACCGCGACCCACCCGAACCGTCCCTGCGTCTTCACCGACCAGCGCGCCTACACCTACGCCGAGATGCGGGAGTGGTCCTGCCGGCTGGCGGCCGGCCTCATCGCCATCGGCGTCGAACCGGGCGAGCACGTGGCGATGATCCTGGCGAACTCGGCCGAGTTCGTCGCGCTCAAGTACGCGATCGCCCGCGTCGGCGCCGTGGCCGTCCCGCTCAACTACCAACTGCGCGCCGCGGAACTCGGCTACATCCTGCGCCAGTCGCGGAGCGCCGTCCTGGTGACGATGGACTCCTTCTGGCAGGTCGATTTCCTCCAGGCGCTGGACACGCTGGCGCCGGGGTGGGAGCAGCGAGGCGGCGGTGCGGCGCTGCCCGATCTGCGCCGGGTGGTGCTCTGGAGCCACGGCGGGGCCCAGCGAGCCGGCGCGCTGACGCTACAGGAACTCGCCGTCCACGACGCCAACGGGCAGGACCTCCGCCGTCGCGAGGCGGTGACGGCGCCGGAGAGCGCCGCCGACATCGTCTACACCTCCGGCACCACCGGCTCGCCGAAGGGCGCCGTGCTCAGCCACGACATGGTGCTGCGCAGCGCCTACGGCTCGGCCTTGACCCGCGCCTTCGCCGACGGCTGGCGCGTCCTCTTCGCCCTGCCGCTCTATCACGTCTTCGGCTACATCGAAGGGCTGGTCGCCAGCCAGTTCGTCGGGGGCGCCGTGACCCCTCAGATGAACTTCGATCCGGACACGACGCTGCGGGGCATCGAACGCCATCGCGCTACCGAAGTATTGCTCGTGCCAACCATGACCATCGCCGTCGTGGACCGGGCGGTGAAGAAGCCGGGCGACCTGTCCTCCCTGGAAGCGGTGTTCTCCGCCGCGGCGCCGGCGCCGGTCTGGCTCTGGGAGCGCGTCAAGGCGGACCTGGGGGTGGAGTATGTCTTCACCGGCTACGGCAGCACCGAGGCCTCGGCGTCGACGACCTTGACCTTCCCCGGCGATGCCCTGGAGATCGTCTCCTCGACGGTCGGCCGGCCGAAGATCGCCGGCGTGGCGGGGGACCCGGCGCTGGACGGCCAGCTGGTGGAGTACCAGGCCGTCGACCCGCTGAGCGGCCAGCGCGGCGGCCCCGGTTCCGGCGTGGTGGGCGAGCTGGTGGTCCGCGGCAGCACCATCACGTCCGGCTATTACGCCAAGCCCGATGAGACGGCCGCCGCCTACTACCCGGACCGCTGGATGCGGACCGGCGACGTGGGGCGCATCCGCGCCGACGGTTACCTCGAACTCACGGGGCGGAACGTCGACCTCTACAAGTGCGGCGGCGAACTGGTCGCCTGTAAGGAAGTGGAAGACGTGTTGACGGCCCATCCCGCCGTGGCCCAGGCCTATGTCGTGGGCCTCCCCGATAGCAAACTGGGCGAGATCGGCTGCGCCTGGGTCGTGGCCGCAGACGGCCATCCGGCGGACAGCAAAGAACTGATGCGGTACTGCCGGCAACACCTGGCGATCTTCAAGGCCCCTTATCACATGCTGTTCGTCTCCGCCGGCGACCTGCCGCGCACGGCCACCGGCAAGGTGCAGAAGTTCCGCCTCGTGGAGCGGGCCCAGGAGGAGCTGGGCAGCTTCGCCTGACCCGCGCACCGTCGCCTCGTCGCTTGCCGGGCGGGCGCGTAGCTGGCACAATCGCCCCCGGTGCGGCAGTGACCGCACCGAGACGTGAGGAGCGACGGCCATGGACACCGAACCGTTTGTGCCATCGAAGCTCGGCACCGACTCGCCGGAGCTGCTGCGCTCGCGGATGGCCGGGCAGCGGTACCTCTTCCTGCCCGATCTGATCGACCACACGGCTATCCGGGAGGTCCGGCACGACATCCTGGCAGTATGCGCGCAGGCCGGCTGGCTGGCGCCCGGCACGGACCCGGACGAGGGCATCGCTGCGCCGGGCGTGCGCTACGTCGCCGGCCAGCCGGAGTTCGGCGCGGTCTATACGGAAATCCAGAAGCTGGAGTCCTTCCACGCCCTGGCGCATCAGCCGGGCATCCTGGACGCCGTCCGCACGATCGTCCAGGACGACGTGCTCGTCCATCCCCGCAATATCGCCCGGGTGATCTTCCCCCAAAACACCGACTACACCACGCCGGCCCACCAGGACTTCATCCACATCAAGGGCACCGCCGACACCTACACCTGCTGGTTCCCGCTCGGCGACTGTCCGCCGGAACTGGGAGGGCTGGCGATCATGGCCGGCTCCCACCCGGACGGGGTCTTGCCGCACGTGCCGGCGCTGGGGGCCGGCGGGAAGGGGGTCGTGACGGAGCCGCTCCCCTACCACTGGGTCGCCAGCCCCCTGCGGACCGGCGACGCGCTGCTATTCCACAGCCATACCGTCCACAAAGGGCTGGACAACGTCAGCGCCGACCGCCTCCGGGTGTCGGTCGACTTCCGCTACCAGGCAGTGTCGGCCCCGGTGCATCCGAGCTCGCTGCTGCCGCACCACGGGCAGTTGACCTGGGACGATATCTACGCCGGCTGGAAGTCCAAACGGTATCAGTACTACTGGCGCTCGCTGCCGGTTAATGTAGCGGGGTAGCAACGGCGCAAGGGCGCGGCGGAGCAAGAATTTGGGGCGCGTCCGGCTGCGCCTGATTTCGATCTGGAAAAGGAACCACACGTGCTCGGCATGAATCTCGCGCTGGCTGGTGTCGTCATCATTGGCGGGTCGATGATCCTGGCCGTGGTGGCGTTGCTGTCGACCAGGCGGATGGTCAAAATGCAGCTCAGCGATGGGCACAATGACATCGCCGGTTTCATCTTCGCCACCGTGGCCGTGGTCTATGCCGTCGTGCTCGGTTTCCTCGTCATCACCGTCTGGCAACGCTTCGCCGACGCGGAGAACGCGGTCACGAGCGAGGCCGCCTCGCTCGTGGCGGTGTTCCGCGACACCCAGACCTTCCCGCAGCCCTACCGCGACGAAGCCCAGGCGGCGCTGCGCAACTATGCCACGGTCGTCCCCGCCAGTGAGTGGCCGACGCATGGCACGTTGCGGCCGCATACGACGCCCGACCCGCTCAACGCGGTCTGGAATGTGGTCCGCGCGATCAAGCCGGCGACGCCGGAGGCCGAGAGCGACCTCGACCAGGCCAAGGAGCACCTTTCTACGCTGGAACTGATGCGGCACCAAACCCACCTCGCCTCGGAAGGCACGGTGCCGGGCATCTTCTGGGGACTGCTGATCGCCGGTGGCGTCGTCACGGTCGGCTTCACCTGTTTTTTCCATCTGGAGAATGTGCGAGTCCACGCCATCATGATCGCCATCCTGGCTGGCGGGATCGCCGGTCTGCTCTTCGGCGTCTTGGCGCTCGACCGCCCATTCACGGGCGCGATTCACATCAGCGACTATCCGTTCCAGCACGCCCTCCAACAGTTCGTCGCGCTCAACGACGGCAGCACCATGCCCTGATCCCCGGGTACGGCGGGCGACGTCACTCGTGCACGCCGGCGTGGAGGAGGATGATGCCGACGATGATCGCCAGGATGCCGAGCACGGTGAGCACATACAGCATCACATCGACCGGGCGCTGGCGGGGCCGCACCGCCATACCGCGCAAGGCGTCGATTCCGACAAACAGCACCTGGTAGCCTGCCAGGCAGGCCACGATCACTCCAACGACCAGTAGCCCGATGGCGAGAAAGAGCATCCCGCACCTCCCGTGTCCCGGCCCGGCGCCGGCCTCCACAGGCCGCAACACCGCTCCGCGTGGAACGTGCCTGCACGCCGTGTGCCACCCGCTGCCGGTAGGCTCCCCAGCGCTTCTCGCGCGAGATTCCCGCCCACTGCGAAAGCTGGTAGACTTCCTCTCACGGCGACGTGGCCAAGTGGTTAAGGCGGGGGTCTGCAAAATCCCTATCGGCGGTTCGATTCCGCCCGTCGCCTCAGTGTCGGACGGGCCCTCTCTCCTGACCTCTCCCCCAAGCCTGGGGGAAAGGAACGCAGTTGGAAGAACGGTGCGATTCCTGGAACTTTCGCTGCGCGGCAATGATCGGGGAACGCCAACAATCGCTTGAATATGGATCTCCCCCAGGCCTGGGGGAGATGCCGAAGGCAGAGAGGGCCTCCTAGTGGC
>JAICXR010000440.1 GCA_025980355.1 Chloroflexota bacterium
ACACCCGGTCGTGGTCAACCTCCACGCTGCGTCATCAGTTGGTCGATCGCGTGTTGCATGGCCTCCAGGTCGGCGAAGCCCATGTAGACGGAGGCGAATCGGATGTACGCCACCGGGTCCAACGTTCGCAGCCCCTCCAGCACATACTGGCCGATCTGCTGCGTGGACACCTCCGGTTTGCCCAGGTCGAAGAGATGCTGTTCCACCTGGCGAATGAAGGCGTCGACGTCCTCCTGGGGCACCGGGCGTTTCTCCAGCGCCTTGAGCGTGTTACGCATGAGCTTGTCGCGGGAATACGGCTCGCGCCGGCCGTCTTTCTTCGCCACCATCAGCGGCACCGCTTCCGCCCGCTCGTAGGTGGTGAAGCGCTGCTGACACATGACACAGCGGCGACGGCGGCGCGTCACCAGGCCCTCTTCCATCTCCCGTGAGTCGATCACCTGCGTGTCCTGTTGCGCACAGTAGGGACAACGCATGGACTGGGCCTTCTCTCACCGGGAGGATACCGGCGACTTGCTCCGACCGGGACGGACGGGTAGAGTATACGTCAGTGAACCAGGAGCACGCGAGGCGGTATGCGTTTCAAGATCGAGCCGGCGAACTCCCCGGATGAGCAGGAGTCGATCAGCAGCGACCGCTTCGTCGCCATCGCCGCCTGCCCGCGCTGTGGCGCACGCTGGAAGTCGAGCGGGGCGCTGGCGGCGGACGACCCGAACGCCGTCGAGAAGCAGGGGTCCCGGCGCGTCGAAATGCTGGCTCAAATCCGCAACGGCTGCCCGAACTGCTCGCAGGGTGGCGGCGGCGTCCAAGCGCGCCAGCACGGTCGATTGAGGAGCGCCTGGCCTGGATCGCGGCGCTAGCCCCCCAGTCCCCAGCACCGCCGCGGAAGGTATGGTAACGCGAGCCGAAAGCGGCTTCTATACCGTGTTGCTCACCGACGGCCGGCAGGTGCGCTGCCGCTTGCGCGGCCGGCTGAAGCAGGGCCGGGCGGATGTCGTGTCCCTGGTTACGATCGGCGATCGCGTCCGCGTCACGCTCGCCGGTGGCGGCGAAGGCAACGTCGAAGAAGTGCTGCCGCGGCGCACCGAACTGGTGCGCCGCGCCGCCGGCCCGGGCCGCAAGCGCTGGCTGCGCCAGGCGCTCGCCGCCAATCTCGATCTGCTGGTCGTCGTCACCTCGGTGGTCGCGCCGGAGTTCAACGCCGCGCGCCTGGACCGCTTCCTGGTGGTGGCCGAAGACGCCGAAATCCCTCCGGCGATCTGTGTGAACAAATGCGACCTGGCGACCGGCGCCGAGACCGCCGAGGCGGTCGCGCCGTTCATCGACACGGGCTATCCGCTGGTCCTGACGAGCGTCGTCACGGGCGAGGGCCTCGCCGAGTTACGCACCTTGCTGGAAGGCCGCCGCTCCGCCTTCGTCGGCGTCTCCGGCGCCGGGAAATCCAGCCTGCTGAACGCCTTGCTGCCCGGGTCGGGACAGCGTACCGGCGACGTCAACAGCGCCTCGGGGCGCGGCCGCCACACCACGACCGTGGCCCAACTGCTGGCGCTCGATGACCGGACATGGCTCGCCGACACGCCGGGGCTGCGCGAGCTCTCCCCCTGGGGCCTGCAGCGCGATCGCCTGCCCTGGCTGTTCCCCGAAATTCGCGCCGCCATCGTCGAACCCTGCCGCTTCCCCGCCTGCACCCACCGCACCGAACCCGGCTGCCGGGTTCTCGCCGCCGTCCGCTGCGGCCACATGGCGCAGTCGCGCCACCAGAGTTACGTCAAGCTGTGGGACGAAGCGGCGTGAAGCTGCGGCCGCGACCCGGGCAATCACCTGCCGCTTTCTTTGCCTTTATTCCTTTACCGTGTACGCTTTACTCTATGGGCGAGGCGCGACGGAAGGAGTAACTCATGGCCACTGTATCCAGTAAAGGGCAGGTGACGCTCCCGAAGCACGTGCGTGAGGCGCTGGGGCTGAGACCCGGTACCGAACTTAGTTTCGAGGTCCAGCCGGGTCAGGTGATCCTCCGGAAGGAGGTCCCGGAGGGCCGTCTCGCACGCTGGAGGGGCCATTTGAGGGCCCGGGCGGCCGGGAGATCAACCGATGAAGTCATCACGGAAATGCGCGGGGAATGACGGCCGGGAGCGATACCAACATCCTGCTGGATATTCTTTTCGACAGCGCAGAATATGCTGAAGGGTCGACCCGAGCGTTGCACGACGCCCTATCCTTCGGACCGGTGGTCGTCTGTCCGATTGTGTATGCCGAACTCGCCGCCCAGTTCCCTTCCCACGAAGAGCTCACCGCCTTCCTCCAGGATCTCACGATCCGTCTCGTTGGCTTCGAAGCGGACTCGCTGTTCGCGGCCGCCGGCGCTTGGCGAAGGTACACGGCCCGTCGGGGAGCCTCAGCCCAATGTCCGGAATGCGGCAGGTCCTTTACCGTCAAATGCCCGGCTTGCAATAGGCCCATCTCCTGGCGCCAGCACGTGATTCCCGATTTCCTCATCGGCGCGCACGCGCTCGTCCAGACCGAGGCGCTGCTCTCCAGGGATCGCGGCTATTACCGAACGTACTTCCCCGACCTCAGGCTCATCGTGCCCACGAAGGCCTGACGAGCTGGGCCACCCGATCTCCCGATTCAGGAGAGACTTCGTTCGACTCAAGCCGGCTGTACGAACGGCAACACCGTCATCGGCCCGATGAAGCGCTCCAGCGCGACCGCAACACCATCGTCCGCGTTGCTGAGCGTTACATGATCGGCCACCGCCTTGAGCTCGGGATCGGCATTGGCCATGGCCACCCGCAGGCCCGCCACCTCGAACATGGACGCGTCCGAAATATGATCGCCAATGGCCATCACCTCCTCCCGCCGGATCCCGCGCTCCTGACAGAAGGCTCGCAAGGTGTTGCCTTTGGACACGCAGGCGTCGTAGATGCCCAAATCCGGAAGGCCGCGCCAGGCCAGTTGGACGAACCGCAATTGACCGAAATACGGCTCTTCAAAGGCGGCGCGCAACTCCGCCACGCTCTGGTCACCGAGCGCCCGCAAGAACGTGCTGCCCTGGCGCACCAGCGCATCGAGGTCGGCGCAGGCGCTCCATGGGGGGAGGACGAGCGCCGCTACCTCCGGATATGCGACGATGGTGGCCGGAT
>JAICXR010000092.1 GCA_025980355.1 Chloroflexota bacterium
AGTAGCGACGAAGCGGGCAGCCGTTACCCGCAAGGTCTCTGGGCTCCGCTTTCGCGCGCCCCACGTGAGACGATGCTGTCGCCATCACCGATGTGGCGCTGGCAGGAGGTCTCGGTGGGGTGGTGGCGTCGAAAGCGGAGCCTTTTGTTCCGTAGGGAGCTGACGATGTGCGACTAGATTCTCGGACGGTCTTCACGTTCGTCCTGGTTGGCGTGGCGATCTTTCTGCTGTCGCAGTTGGTGTCCGGCCACAGCCTGGGCGGCGGCCTCAACCTCGGCAACCTCGTCTATATCGCCATCGCCTTCCTGATCGCCATCGACGTCCACGAGTTTGGGCACGCCTACGTCGCCGACCGGCTCGGCGACAGCCTGCCGCGCGGCCAGGGTCGCGTCACGCTCAACCCGATCAAGCACCTCGACCCGTTCGGCACCTTGATGATTTTCATGACCTTCGTCGGCGGCATCGGCATCGGCTGGGGCAAGCCGGTGCAGATCAACCCGTCGCGCATCGCCAACGGTCGCCAGGGGATGGCGCTGGTGGCGGTCGCCGGCGTCATCGCCAACCTCCTCACCGCGGTGGTGGCCGCGGTCATCTTGCAGGTCGCCCTGCGCGGCGGCCTCTTGGATCACCCCGGCGCGGCGCTCCTGGCCGTGGCAAAGCTGCTCTCCGTGCTGGTCCAGATCAACGTGTTGCTGGCGGTCTTCAATTTCCTGATCCCGCTACCGCCGTTGGACAGCTTCAACTTCCTCGTCAACGTGCTCCCGCTGCGCTGGTCCTGGCAGTTGCGCCAGATCGAGCGCTTCGGCCCCATCATCCTGCTCCTCGTCGTGCTGGGCAGCCAGATGGGCATCCTCTTCTTCAACCCCTTGAATTACCTGGTGTACCTGCCGAGCCAGTGGCTCAACCACGCCCTGCTCAGCTTCGCCTGATTTTCGCCGTCTCCCCACCGGCCGTCATCCCGCGGGACGCATCCTGGCACGAAGCGTGCGATGAATGGCAGAGGGAGGTAGGGCGCGCCAGTCGGCGCGGATGAAAGGGGAAAGCAATGGCTGACCGTAGAGCGACCAACGTCGAGCGTACCGAGTCGGAAAGGCCGGACCCGGAAGAGCGCACGGCGGCGGAACGGCGCAAGGTCGAGCACGTCTCCGGCTTCCAGGGTGATAAGCGCGAGATGCCCCTCAAGGGCGAGAAGGCGCTGGACACGGACGGCACCGCGACGCCGCCGATCTCCTCGTTACCGCCCGAGGAGGCCAACCGGCAGGTGCCGAAAGAGCCGGAGGAATAGGCGGGATGCCGCCGGTGAAGAACGGACCGGTCGGGCTGGGCATCATCGGCGGCAGCGGCGCCTTCGGGCGGTTCATTGCTTCGGCGTTGCCCCTGGTACCCGACGTGACCTTGCGGGGTATCGCCGGGACCAACGAGCAGCGAACCCGCCAGGCCGCGCAGGCGCTCGAGATTCCGTTCTGGACCATTAATTATCGCGAGCTGATCGACCACGCCGCCATCGACGTGGTCGTGGTGGCGTCGCCGCCCCATCTGCACGCCGAGATGGCGCTCGCCGCGTTGCAGGCGAACAAGGCGGCCTTCGTGGAAAAGCCGCTGGCCACATCGCTGCCCGCCGGGCTGGCGGTGCTACAAGAGGCGCGCCGCCGCGAGGTGCCGGCAACGATCGACTACGTCATGCGCTACAGCCCGCTCTACCAGGCCGCCAAAAAGATCGTGCAGTCGCAGGCGCTCGGCGCGCTGCGCCGGATGGAGTTCCGCAACGACGCCGGCGACGAGGGCTTGGCGTCCGATCACTGGTTCTGGGACCGCGCCAAGAGCGGCGGCATCTTCATCGAGCACGGCGTCCACTTCTTCGACGTCTACGGCTGGCTGGCCGGCGCTGACCCGCTGCAGGTCCACGGATTGACGGTCGAACGAGACCCCGCCGGCCAGCAGGATGTCGTCCACGCCGACGTCCGCTATGCCAATGGCATCCTCGGGATCTTCACCCACGCCTTCGACAAGCCGAGCATGCTAGAAAGCCAGGAAGGCCTCCTCGTGTTCGACCGGGGCTCCGTCCGCATCGCCGGCTGGACGCCCGTGCGGCTGGAGGTCACGGGGCTGGTCGGCGACGCCGAACGGGACCAACTCGCCTCCATCGCCGGGCTGGAACTGGAGACGGTGGAAGCCTTTGCGCCCGGTCGGACGATGCGCGGCCGCGGCCGGCACTTCCCGGTGCGCCACCACCTGCGTGGCACCCTGGCACCGACCCAGGACAGCCAGGAGCTCTACCGCCGGGCGGTCGGGGCGGCGCTGGCCGACCTGATTGCCACCGTCCGTGATCCCGGCCATCGCCAGCAGGTGACGCTCGCCGATGGCCTGACCAGCCTGGCCGTCGCCTGTGTCGCCGCCGGCACGGCGGACGCCAACGACCTGGGACGGGCGGTGGCGGCGGCAGGCGTCTGAGCGCCTTGTCGCGGAGTACGCCGCAACGTTCTGCATGGCGCATTGGCGCATGCCGCGGCCAAGGACCAGGAGATAAATCTCCTGGCTAAAACGACGAAGCCCCTGCGGGGCTGCCCGTGGGGAGCACGACCGCGTGAATCGGGCAGCCCCGCAGGGGCTTCGTCGTTTTAGCCGGGGGATTCATCCCCCGGACTCCGCCTTTGCGGCACACTCCTTTCGCGTACCGGGCGGCAAGAGCGGCCCGCTGTGCTAGCATTCCCCGACTGGAACGGCATCGCACCGAGCGAACGGCGCGAATCAAGGCTCGGAGTGAGTATGCGCATTGAAGACATCGCGATCATCCCGATCTATCCGCGGCTGGTGGCGCGCAACGCGGCCCACAACGCCCACTTCCCGGACTGGAATGTGCGCACGGTGTTCAAGGTCACGACCGACGGCGGGCTGGTGGGCTACGGCGACTACCGTTGCCCGCCCCCGCCCCGCAGCAGCGTCGAGCCGCTGCTCGGACGGAGCCCGTTCGACTTCCTCGGCAACGACTTCAACCCCGGCCTGGGCGGGGCGCTGTACGACGTGATGGGCAAGCACCTGGGCGTGCCGGCCTACAAACTCATGGGGCAGCCGGTGCGCCGTTCGGTCGCCGTCGCCGCCTGGACCAAGCCCGCCGCGCCGGAGAAGCTGAGCGCGGAGGTGCAACGGGCGGTAAGTGAGGGCTACACCCTCATGAAAATGCACACGTCCGAGTACTACGACATCCTGGAGCAGCACCAGGCGGTGGAGGGGGTGGCCCCACCCTGGTTCCGCATGCACTACGACTTCAACCACAACCGCAGCCGGGCGACCGTGCTGCCGGTCGTCAAGGAGCTGGCACGCTCCCCCCTGGTGGGCTGCATCGAGGACCCGCTGCGCCCGAACGACGTGGAGGGCTGGCGGCAGTTGCGCCGGCAGGTGGGCATCCCCATCGTGATGCACCCGACGCCGTTGGGCGGGCTGCAGGAGGTCCATTTGGGGATGGCCGATGCCTACATGGCCGGCGGGCAGGTCGGGGCGACCCTCCAGAAGGGCAGCGCCCTGGCGGCGGCCAACGCCGCGGCGGTGATCCAGATCACCGGCGGCACTTTGACGAAGGCGCTCGCGCTCCACCTGGCCGCCGTCATCCCGGCGGCCGTCATGCACAGCGTCGACCTGGACGACCAGTACGAGGACGACATCACCACCGCGCGCATCCCCGTGGTGGACGGGACGTCGCCGGTGCCGGAGGGGCCGGGCCTGGGCTATACAGTGGACGAGGCCGCCCTAACCGCCCTGGCGGCACGCGGCTCCACGCCGATGCCCAAACACGTCGTCGTCGTGCGCCTGCGCGACGGCACCGCGCTGTACTTCGCCTCCATACTGACGGCGGACAACGGGGGCGTGGCGCGGCTGACCGGGAAGGAGGAAGGGACCATCCGCGGCCTGCGCCTCGCGCTCTGGGACGACGACGGGTCGCCGGATTTCCGGCGGGTGCACGAGCGCGTCCACAGCACCGGCCCCTTCCAAGCAGGCGCGCGCGAATCCGGCTTCGCCGCCCCGACGCCGGCAGACGCCACCGGATGACGGTTCGGGCTGCGGGCCGACCCGCATGAGCTGCTCAATCTCGCGGGCCGGCCGGAGTAGGCGACGCGGGTTGCCGGCTTCCGGCGCCGGCTACTGGGTTGGGCCATCGCCACTGCGGCGACGCTGCGGCCGCCGGGCGGCGCTCGAGGCCCCGTTCGGCGTCGGGGGGTCGACCGTGGACAGGTCGGCCACCCCCTCCGCCGACGCATTCTGCGATGCCGACATCCCGCTTCGCGACCAGGGCGGCGGTGCCTTTGGTGGCCGGGGTTGCTGGAGGACGCCCCAGTTCCAATGACACCGTGCCCTGGCTGGCGGAAGCCGAAATCCCCGGTTACCTAGGTGCGGGAGAGCGCCTGGTCCAGCTCGGCCTGGGCGCCGGTCGTCACCTGATCGAGCGCCTGGCTGGCCGGGATTTTCTGCTGGAGCGCCTGCGTGATGAGCTGGTCGCGCTTGTTGCCCCAGATATCGATCGCCAGCACCGCGCCGGGCGGGAGGCCCTTCGCAACCTGCACCGAACGGACGAACGGCCCCAGGATCGGGTCCGTGGCCAGGGCCACCAGGCCGGGTGAACTCTGGTAGCCGGGGATGAAGCTGGTGCGCTGGATGAGGGCGTTGGTGCCGTCCGCTGTGGCGGACACCCACTTGATGAACTGCCAGGCGCCGTCGACATCCTTCGCGCCGGTCACGAGGCCGATGCCGCGGCCGGAAAGCCATGTCGCCTCGCCCGGCTTAGCGTTGGCGGTGCCGGGGAACAGGCCGCCGGCGACCTCCGCCGTCTTGTTGATGGTCGGGATGGCGGCGGCGGCGGACGAGACGAGGCCGGTCATGGCCAGCTTGCCGGCGGCGATGGCCGCCTGGGGCTGCTTGGGGATGCCGGCCAGGAACTTGGCGACCTGATCGTAGCCGCCCAACTGGCGTGCCCAGCCCACCATCCATTCCAGCGCCTGGACGATCTTCGGATCGTTGGCCGTCACCTTGGTGTAGTCGGCATTCTGGAACTGACCGCCATAGGCGAAGGCCCAGGATTGGAGGGAGTTCGTATCGTCGTAGAGGTCCCAGGGGACCATGCCGAGCTGGTTGTACGACGTTCCCTGGATGCTCGTCAGCTTTTGCGCCATCTGGTCCAGTTCGTCGATCGTGGCGGGCGGCGCGCTGTCGTCGAGGCCGGCCTGGCGGAGGGTCGCCTTGTTCCAGAACCAGGGGAAGTTGATGTCGATCTGGAAGGGCAGACGCCAGAACTTGCCGCCCAGCACCATCTGCGGCCAGTAGCCCGGGAAAAACTGCTCCTTGGTCACCTTATCGCGGGCCGTGAGGGCGGTGAGCGGCTGGAGGATACCCTTGGTGATCCAGAGCGGCGTCTGCTGCGCCGGCACCAGCGCGACGGGCGGCGGCGTGCCGGCCGCCACCATCACCACCAACTTCTCCAGGATGGTCGTGTTGTCGCTGCTCACGTAGAGCAACTGCGCCGAGCAGCCCTTGACCGCCTGGGCGAAGTCGCCATTCAGCTTCGTCAGCCCGGCGCCGATGTCCGTGCCGACATCCCAGGGACTCAGGTATTCGACTGGCGCGGTGCAGGCGTTCGCGGCCGGCGCGGCCGCCGGGCCGCCGCTCGGCGCGGGCGTCGCCAGGCTCGCGGTGGTGGCCGCTGCAGCGCCACTCGTCGTACTGGCGGCAGCGGCGCTCATCGCTGCCGTGGACATCGTGGAAGAGCCCGCCGCGACAGCCGAGGCCGCCGCGGTTGCCGAGCTTGTTTGGGCCGTCGCCTGGCCGACCGAAGCAGACGGGGATGCGACCGTCGTCGCCTGACCGCAGGCGGCAAGCGAGAGCCCGGCGACCGCCATGCCCAGGCCTGCCAGGAGCCGGCGGCGACTCAAGGGTACCGCATCGGACAAGGAACGCGTGGTGTGAGGCCGGACTGTGGTGCGCATGTGGTCTCCCCTTCATCGTCTTCCATTGAAACGGCATCCATGCCGTCATGGCGGGATCGGGCAGAGTGTGTGCGACGCACCGGCCGTTGTCAACCGGGGCGGCGCCGCCATGAGCGCCCAGCGTTTCGTCCTGCGCTTCGCCGCTGTCGGCGCCGTCGTCGTGTTTACCCGGGCCAGCGGCCTCACCGACCGCCGCGATGTCCGCTTACGTCGTGAAGATCGCCGCCCAATCGGGCGCCGCCACGAGCCGGGTGAGGATCTCCTGACGCGTCCCGGGCCACCGACCGGGGCCGTGGCACTTGAATACCGCCTCACCGGACGCCAGCAGCCGCAGGCGGTAGCGCTCGAAGTCGGGCGTCGCGCCGTAGCCGGCGAAGAACGGCTCCCACCAGCGCGTCACGGCCGGGAAGTGCGCCGCCATCTCCAGGCCGAACTTCACGAGGTCGAAGCCGCGGTCGCCGGCGGACGCCACCTCCATGTCGATCACCCCGGTCACCCGCCAGCTCGCAGGCCGATCCGGGGCGCGGTCGAGGAAGAACTGGTGGGCGTGGCAGTCCCCGACGATGAAGCGCGGCGGCGCGAAGTCGGGGGCGAGCGTGTCCGCCAGGTGCTCGAACACACCCTCCAACCGCGCCGCCAGGTCTGGCGCGAGGCGTTCCCGGTCGTGCGCCAGCTCTGCCCGTGCGGCACGCTGAGCAGCCCCGGCGGTCCAGCACGGGTGCTGCCAGGCGTCATCGTCGGGTGGCGCGTCGGGGCCGGCACCGACGATGTAGCCCGGGAAGGGGAAGGTGATGGCGTGCATGCGGCGCAGGTAGTCCCCGGTCGTCTTCAAAAGCGCGGCGAACGTGACAGTATCCTCCTGTCCCACTCCCTTCAGCAGGGTAGTCAGGGAAGCGCCGGCGAGTTTGCGGGTGAGCAGGCACGGCCTGCCGAGCGGGTTATCCGGTGTCGTAAGCGCAAGTATGACATCGGGCGCGGCAAGTCCGTGGGCGGCGAGGCAGGCGAAGGCGCTGGCCTCGTGCTCAACGCAATACGCCTGGCTCTCGACGTCGCCTGCGTACCAGTCCTTCTTGTGCAGCTTGAGGAAGTAGACCTCGCCGCCGCACTCGATGCGGTACACGTCGTTGCGCCGTTGCACGAGCCGCGGGAAGACGGGGCCATGGGCACCGCACGACGCAAGCAACGCGCGGATCTGCCGGTCGGACAGGGAATCCTGACGGTCCATCCGGCAAATTTACCGGCCGGCGACGGTCCGTCCCAAGCTGGGCGACGCCCAGCCGTCGGCCGAAGGCGTCATCGCCGAGGAGCCATGCCGGCGCCACACTTATGGGGCGGCGGGGCCACTTGTAGCCACGGGCTTCGATCACCCGATGGTTGTAGATTGGACGCAGGCTCGTCGGCACCACATTCCTGGGGCTACAAGCATCCAATTCTCCCACGCTTTGCCAAGGTCAAAGCAAGCTTGGGGCCGCGGCAGGGTCAGGCACGGGAGTCTTTCAGGGCCGACCGCCGGAACAGAAGCTCGAACCAGAGCAGGGAATAGCCGCCAAGCGTCGAGCGCCCAACCTGCAGGAAGCCGGCGCTCTGGTACAGGGCACTACACCACCCGCCAGGCGGCGCGCTACGGGCAACGGATCCTTGCGGAGCGATAGACTTCGCGCAGCGGCCCGCCCCATAGGCGAGGTCGGGGAAGTGGCGAGCCAGGATCGGCGCAGTCGCCTCGTAGAGGGCGCGACTCAACTCCGGGCCGGGCACGAAGGGGATCGATTCACTCTGCACCATACGACCAGCCTACCGGTTTAGCGCTAACTTCGGCACTCCCACGGTTCCGACAGTATCGTCGCCACGGCAGGATATGCAACGCCCATCGATGGATGATACGTAACGGGCGAGCTGCTGACGGCGCGGGGGTGTCCCCAGGACCGCAGCCCAATTTCTTGCTGGTATACTCGGCTCGCCCGGTCCCCTCAACGTCTCACGGCCCAGCGCGGGAGTCGTCGTGGGCCCATCGCGTCTTCGCAAGGTTCAGGTGGCCGCCACGCGGCGGGTGCGCGCGGCGATTGACGCATCGACCTTTGCCGGTGGTCTGCTCGTTCGCCATGCGCCGCTGCCGAGCACCATGTTGCTGGGGCAGGGCTTGCTCACGGGCCTGGACACGCCCCTCGGTAAGGAGTTCCACGACGGCATTGACCTTTCGGTGGGGCAGTGGCAGAAGCTGGCGATCGCCCGCGCCTACGTCCGCCCGGCCGCACTGCTAGTGCTCGACGAGCCGGCCGCCGCCCTTGACGCCCGCGCCGAAGCGGCAGTCTACGCCCGGTTTGCCGAGCTCGCCGCCGGCCGTACCGTGCAGCTCATCTCCCACCGCCTCGGCTCTTGCCGCCTGGCCGGGCGCATCCTCGTGCTGCACGACGGCGCACTCGTCGAAGACGGCGCCCACGAGCAACTGCTCGCCGCCGGCGGTCGCTACGCCGAGCTGTACCGCATGCAGGCTGAATGGTATCGGTAACTGGCTCCTCGACGGAACCCGATGCAGCACGCCCGGCCACTGATGGACGTTGCCTTGTTAGGCGGCTACGAGAAGCGGTGCATCGGCGACCGCCGATGTCGGCGCGGCCCTCCATCGACAGCCACTCAAGCTGCTCGAGTAGCCGGGATATGCTACCCTCGAGCCATGCAGACCGTCTACGACGCCGCTGGTGGCAATGAGGGCTTGATCAGGTTGGCCGGCGCGTGGCACGCCCGGGTGCTGGCGGACGAGGTCGTGAGCCACGCCTTCAGCCACGGCTACCACCCGGCGCACATCGAGCGGCTGGCAGCCTACTGGGCGGAGGCGTTGGGCGGACCGAGCCTGTACTCGGAGAAGTACGGCGACGAGGCCTACGTCGTGCGCATCCACAGCGGCAATGGCCCCCACGAGGAGATGGACCGCCGGGCCATCGCCTGCTTCGACCAGGCGCTCGTGGACGCCGGCCTCGCTGGCGACGAGCGGCTGCGGCGGGTGCTGCACGAGTACTTCGCGTGGGCAACAACGACCACGATGACCCGTTTTCGCCGCTCCTCGGAGGATGTCCCGGATGGTCTGCCCATCCCCCACTGGTCCTGGGACGGCCTGGTGGCCGGCACGGGACCCGAATAGGGCCCGGGCGGTCCGCGATCCCGCTCGTCGTCGCCGGATCAGGCGACCCTTCCTCACCGCTTGCTCGGAGGGTCGATCGGCGGTAATGGCGTCCGGCAGGGAATACCCCGGCCAGGGCGGGTCGGCGAACCGTTTCCGGGCCCATTCGCTGTTGACGCGGGGACGCGGGTCGTGCAGAAGACGATCTCGGCGATGACGCGCTCGGAAAACGCTCGGCGTGGCACAGGCGGATGGTACCACGAACGGCCGCGCATGCCGGCCTCGCCCTGCCGTGGTCCAATGGCCCGACGGAAGGGTACATCGACAAGCTCAAGAGGAGTCGGCGCAGCGCATTCGGGCGTCTGGAGGCGGGCCTGCATGGATCTCACGTGCTGTACCCCGCCTGATGCCCGCGACAGCCGGTCATCCTTGCTGCGGCTGGGGCGCAGTCAGATTACCAGCCCTGCCG
>JAICXR010000549.1 GCA_025980355.1 Chloroflexota bacterium
GAAGCGGAGGAGGAACTCGCTGCCGCCCAGGGCGAACTGGACACCATCCTGCAACTCGATCGCACCCTGGCCCTGACGCAGGCGTTCCTGGAGAAGGCCCAACAGGGCATCCATCAGTCCGTCGCCCCGGTCCTAGCCGGGGCCGTGCAGCGCCGGCTGCCGGCCATCACCGCCCATCGTTACACGGAAGTCCGCGTCGATCCGGAAAACCTCGATGTCCAGGTCCTGGCGCCGGACGGCCACTGGCGGCACGCCGCCCTGCTGTCGCACGGCACCGCCGAGCAGATTTACCTGCTGCTCCGAGTGGCGCTGGCCGAGTACCTGACCAGGCCGGGCGAAGTCTGTCCGCTCATCCTCGACGACGTGACGGTGCATTGCGACCGGGAGCGCAAGGCCGCGGTGCTGGAGACCGTACACCAGATCAGCAAGGAACGCCAGGTCATCCTCTTCAGCCAGGAGGAGGGGGTGCTGGCCTGGGCCAGAGAACATCTGCAGGCGCCGAATGATCGGATCACGCCGTTGGCGGTCGTGTGAACATGGAACGGCCCTTCCCAGGGGCACGGTCGGCGTACGGCCAGCACCCGCGCGGACTCGACCCGCAGTTGCCATTCATTGCCATCGTTTGGTGGACCAACCGGGAGCTCATCCACCACATGGCCGAGATCGGCGTGCTGCGCGGTCTCTGGAGTGCGCGGGTCGCCCGGGAGTGACGCACCGGCGCTGGAGCGCCCTTCGTGCTTCGGCTGCCTCAGGCACCAGCCCCGGCGCCTACCGGCTCCCGCGTCTCCGCCGTCACCGGCAGGTGGTAAAACTCCGTGGCCGTCTGGAACATGACGCGCTCCCGGATGCCGGCGGGGTAGGCCTTGGCTGTGAAGTCCGGCGTGTCGCCGTCCCAGTGCGGGAAGTCGCTGGAGAACATCAGGTTGTGCGTGAAGTCGTGCATGTCCAGCATCTGGCGGAAGTGCTCGGCCCGGTCCGGCTCTTCGATCGGCTGGGTCGTCAGCAGGATGTGGTCGCGCACGATCTCGCTGGGCGGGCGGTCCAGCCAGGGCGCCATGACCCGCAGGGCCTTCCAGTTCTTGTCGAAGCGCCAGAGCAGCGGCGGCAACCACATGACGCCGCCCTCGATCAGGACGAACCGCAGCGTCGGGAATTTCTGGAAGACGCCTTCGGAGACCAGGCTGATCAGGTGGGCCATGTAGCTGCCGACCAGACCGGTGTGCCACTCCAGGTAGCTGGTCGGGTAGCCGGCGGCTGTCGGCGCGCCGGAGACGCCGACGCCTTCGCTGCCCGGGTGCATCGACACCGGCAGGTGGTGCTCCGCCGCCGCCTGGTAGATCGGGTGCCAGAAGCGCTGGCCATAGGGGATGCGGGCGCCGCTCGGCAACAACACCTGGGCGATTCCGGGGTGGTCGCCCAGCCGGTGGATCTCCCGCGCCGCCAGTTCCGGGTCGACGGCATTGACGGAGAGCGATAGGCGCATACGGGGGTCGCGCGGCAGCCAGTCGTTGACGAACACGTCGTTGCTGGCGCTGATCAGGGCCTGGGAGAAATCGGGGTCCGGCGAGAGGGCGATGTGCTGGGTGTTCCCCGGATTGAGCACGGCGTAGTCGATGCCATATACATCCAGGTAATAGCGGCCCAGCGTCTCCACGCTGCCCTCGATGCGCTTGCCGTCCGGCGTCACGGCATCCGAACGCATCACGCCGTTGGGGTTCCAGTAGCCGAGCGTGCCGGGACCGCGTCCGCCGCTCTGGTAGCGGGAGCGCCAGGGCTCCGCCAGGAAGTCCAGCATCCGGCGGCTGTCCATCACGGGATGAATGTCGGTGTCGACAATGGGCTGGTGCGCTCGCCCTGCCATGCTTTTCTCCCAATCCGACCGCGCATCCGCCGGCCCACCTCGATGGTAGCACGGGGCGCGCGTTGGCGTTATCCTCTCCGGGAGGGAGGTGGCAACATGGCATCCCGTATCCTCGCCCCGTGGGCGGAGCCCGTGCCGGAGCAAGGCGGCACGATGACCGCCGAAGAACTGCGGCAGCGCCGCGACGACGGCTGGTTGTACGAGTTGGTGGAGGGAAGACTGGTCCGGATGACGCCGGTCGGTTTTGATCATGGCGTCCACGAGGCCAATCTTGGCACCGCGCTCCGAGC
>JAICXR010000437.1 GCA_025980355.1 Chloroflexota bacterium
ATCAGCGGACCTCGGCGTGTGCTCGTCTTCGACTTCGGCGGCGGCACCCTGGACGTGACGGTGATCGAGCTGGAGCCCGGGCCGCGCTACCGCGTCCTGGCGACCGGCGGTACGCCGATCGGCGGCGACGCGCTGGATCGGCGGATTATGCAGCGGAAGCTGCTGCGCCAGTTCGGCATCGACGGCGGCGCCGGCCTGGGGGGGCTCACCGTGCCGGCTCGCGTCGCCGATCTCCTGCTCTCCTGGCAGACGATCCCCCAGCTCAACGCACCGGCCAATCGGGCTGTCCTGGAGCGGGTACGGGCCCAGCGCAGCGGTCCCTACGCCCGCCGCTTCCGGGCGCTCGATTGCCTGGTGACGCGCAACTACGGCCTGCCGGTCTTCGAAGCCATCGAGGGCGCCAAAGTGCGCCTCTCCGATGCGCCGCAGACGCGGCTGGAGTTCATCGCCGAGGCTATCGTGCTCAACGAACCCTTCAACCGCTCGGAGTTCGAACGCATGATCACCGACGAGCTACGCCAGATCGGCGAGTGCGTCGACGCCACGGTCGCCCGTTCCGGCCTGCAGCCGCGACAGATTGACGCCGTGATTCGCACGGGCGGTTCCAGCGCCATCCCGGCCCTGGTCCAACTGCTCGGCGAACGCTTCGGCCACGAGAAGGTCGAGGAGCACCGCCTGCTGACGGGCGTGACGGAAGGTCTGGCCATCGCCGCCGCCGGCAGCGCCCGACCGGTGGCGGCGTGAGTTTCGCGCTGGCGAGCCCACGCCGGCCACGGCCTACCGCCGCCGACCGGACCGCTCCTGAACTATCCCTTTACGCCGGCCTGCCGCCGAAGCGTCCCAGGCGCAGGAACCCGATGTCGTGCGCGGTGTCGCCCTTCGTCGCCAGATCGGCCATGATCTCGCCGATGACGCTGCAGAACTTGTAGCCGTGACCGGAGAAGCCGGCGGCGAAGGAGACTTGCGGCAGATCGGCATGCACGTCGATGATGAAGTGCTCGTCCGGACTGTTGGTGAACATGCACACCTTCAGCGCCATCGTCGGCCCCGCGGCCTCGGGGAAGTAGCGTTCGGTACATTCGCGCAGCATATCCTCGTCGCGCGGATGGATGTCGCGGTCCAGGAGATCGGCGTCGCTGTCCTCGGCGAAGTGGTGATAGCGTCCGATCTTGAAGCCGGGCACGCTATAGACGGGGAACCCGTAGTAATGGCCCTCCTTCACAGCCAGGTTGAATACCGGGAACCGTTCGGGCCTGAAGATATCCGGATTCAGTGGCTGGAACCACGCCAACACCTGCCGTTCGGGGATCGCCAGGGGCGCGAGCTCGGGCAGCAACGCCCCGTTCCAGGCGCCGGCCGTGAACACCAACCGATCGGCCGTGTACTCGCCACGCGCCGTGCGCAGCCAGGCACCGTCGCCGCGCGGCTCCCAGGCTTCCACCACCTCTCGAGCGTGGACCTCGGCGCCGGCCTGCTGTGCGGCAACCACGTGCGCCACGATGCAGCGCTCAGACATGAGAAAGCCGCCATCGGGCTGGAACACGGCGAGCGTCTCCTCCGGCAGCCGGTAGCCCGGGAACCGGCGGCGCAAGTCGTCGCTGCTGAGGACCTCGTGCGCCAGGCCGTGCAGCTCACAGGACCGGCGCGACCCTTCGAAGACGGGGCTCCCGGCCGGCCCGGCGTCGAGGGACCCGGTGATCACGAGCAGCGGCTCGCCGGCCCCGGCCTCGAGCGCCCGCCAGAGTTCGTACGCCCGGCGCAACAACGGCACGTAGGCGGCATTTTCCCAGTAGGCGAGGCGGATGATACGGTTGACGCCGTGCGACGAGCCGAAGGCGTGCGGAATGTCGTACCGTTCCAATCCCAGCACGCGCAGCCCGCGCCTGGCGAGGTGATAGATCGTCGCGCTCCCCATGCCGCCGACGCCGACGACGATCACGTCATAGTGCTGTGCTGCTGCCGTGTCGTTCCTCCTTCGCTGCAACGCTGCACGGCCGCCGACGGTTATTCGGAGGCGGCGACCGTAGTATAGGAAGTCGGGTGCTTGGGCGGTAGGCCCGCCGTGCCGTCCTGTCCCTATATCCAGCCGTGATGCCGGAAGAGCGCGTACTGGACGATCACCGAGAGCACCATGAGGGCGACGCCGATGGCGAACGTCCATGGCGCCGTGATGAACTGCACCAGGAACGCGAAGTTCATACCGAAGAAGCCGGTCAAGAAGGTGAGCGGCAGAAAGACGCTGGCGATGACGGTGAGGGTCTTGACCGTCCCGTTGAGCCGGTTCGACACGGTGGACAGGTAGATGTCCATGGTCGTGCCGAGCAGATCGCGGAGCGAATCGACCATGTCGTACTGGCGGATGACGTGGTCGTAGACATCGCGATAATAGTGCGCAACTTCCTCGCTGCCCCCGGCGATGACGTGACTGACGAGCCGCTGGAAGAGGTCTTGCTGGGCGCCCAGCACCCGCCGCAGTTCGCTCACCTGGTGCTTCAGGCGCGACACCACCACGAGCTTTCCCGCGGCGTCGCCGGCGATGATCGCGTCCGTCATCGCGTCCACCTGGTTGTTGACCGAGTCGAGGACGGAAAACAGGCTGTCGACGATCCCGTCCATGACGAGGTATGAGAACATCGGCGGCTTCCCGTCATCACCCGCGTTTCCGCCTTTCCGCCACTGGTCGAGCAGTTGTTCAATGTCCGCACTCGCCTCCTGTCGCACGCTGACGCAGTAGTGGGGCGACACGTACACGTGGTGTTCGCCGAAGATCAGACCGGCGGGGTCGTCCTGGGCGCTGAAGAGGACGACAAACGAGTAGCTGCCATAGTCCTCGAACTTCGGGCGCCGAGTGTGGTGCTGGATGTCGTCGATCGTCAAAGGATGAAAGGCCAGGCCGTGTTCCAGCAACGCAAGGTCCGCCCCGTCCGGGGCGGTGATGTCGAGCCAGAAACCCGCTCCGGCACAGTCCCGGAAGGCCGCCGCCACGGCGGCGTCATCAGGCTGGTCTACCACGCCGTGGGCGGTGACCAAGGTGCGAGTCGACACCCACAGCGTCCTTTGCCCATCGCACCGTCACCCCACCGGGCTAGATTACCACGATGCACCGACCCGGCCTGACGGAGTCGTCCGAGATGCGGAGTGACCTTCCGGACCGGCTTACGCCGGGCTGAC
>JAICXR010000324.1 GCA_025980355.1 Chloroflexota bacterium
ACGGGATCATGCGGCGTCGCCGCGGTCGGGCTACTCCTCGCCGTGCAAGGCCGATGGGAGGTCCATAAGCGCACGGATCTCCAGCTCCGGCTGGACCATCCCCACGGGGAGGACAGCGGCAAAGGGATTCAGCCAGCAACTCCGCCAGCCGGCCGCCGCCGCACCGGCCACGTCGTTGACCGCCGAATCGCCGACATAAAGCGCGGCGCTCGGCGGACAGCCGGCCAGGCGGGCGGCGCGAGCGAAGATGGCTGTTCCCGGCTTGCGGCTGCCGATGTCGGCATCGCCGCTGACGAGCAGCCAGCGGAAGAAAGTCGCGATGCCTAGCGCAGCGACAACGGCACGCTGGGCATCGCTCGGGCCGTTGGTGATCAAGCCGAGCGGCCAGGACGCGGCCAGTGTCGTGAGTATCGACCGCGCCGCCGGCGCCAACGCCTGGCTGGCCGCCCAGCCAGCGTTCAGGTCGCGGGCAAGATCGACGACGAGTCTCTCGTCCGGGGCGATGGCATACGCCGCCAGGGTCTGCCGAAAGCAATCGGCGGTCGTCGACGGCCCCGGTTGCAGTAGCGTCTCGCCCCAACTCCGCAGCAGATCATCGAGCGTCAGCTCGGCATGCCGCTGCAGCAGCGGCGCGACGACATTGCCCCAAATCTCCACGAAAGGGACGGTCGGCGCGCAGAGCGTGCCGTCAAGGTCGAAGAAGATGGCGGCGAGCGACATAGGGTCCCCTGTCAGGCACGACATTCCATGAAGCCAAGATGAACATCGAATGTCCCACTTTTCTTGACCTCCTCTGCTCCTTGTGCTAGGCTCAGCCAGTATCCCATTCGGTAGGACGTGCCGGTGCAGGGACGGCGCCGGTGGTCCTGGCGCCTGACGGCGCCGCAATCCGCGTTCCCGGCTTCCATCGCAGGTATCTCGTTTCGTGTCGTGACGCGAAGGGTAGCGGCCCATGCGATCGGCGAGCGCTGCGCCAGCAGTGGTACCACATTCCGGCTCCCGCGCGAGCCCCCTGGCCCGGCTGGTCGGTGCCTCCACGCCCTATGGCATGCGGCGGGCCCTGTGGGGCTACCTGTTCATCACGCCCTGGCTTCTAGGGCTGATCTTCTTCGTTGCCGGCCCGATCCTCGCGTCGTTGGCGCTGAGCTTCACGAGCTACGATATCCTCTCGGCGCCGAAGTTCACCGGATTCCAGAACTACTACCACGCCTTCTTCAAGGATGTCCTGTTCTGGCCGTCGCTGGCCCGGACGTTCTATTACGCGGTGGTCACGGTGCCCTTGAGCCTGACCGGCTCGTTGTTGCTGGCATTGTTGCTCAACCAACGCCTCAAGGGCACAAATATCTTCCGCACCTGCTTCTTCCTGCCCAGCCTGACGCCGAGCGTGGCCCTGGCGGTGGTGTGGCTCTGGCTGTTGCAGCCGAAGCTCGGCCCGGTCAATAGCGTGCTTAGCCTGGTCGGGTTGGGC
This sequence comes from Chloroflexota bacterium, assembly GCA_025980355.1. Classification (GTDB taxonomy): domain Bacteria; phylum Chloroflexota; class UBA4733; order UBA4733; family UBA4733; genus UBA4733. The sequence continues at coordinate 1,469 of JAICXR010000324.1, forward strand.
GGCTTTCCCTGGTTCACCGACGGCAACACCGTGATCCCGTCCCTCATCGTGGTCTCCCTCTGGGCAGGGATGGGCGGCGGCACCATGCTGATCTTCCTGGCCGGCTTGCAGGGCGTCCCGGTCGAGCTGGAGGACGCCGCCCGCGTCGACGGCGCCGGCGCCTGGCGCAAGTTCTGGAACGTCACCTTTCCCACCATCACCCCGACCGTCTTCTTCAACCTGACGCTCGGCATCATCGGGGCGCTGCAGGTGTTCACCGTCGCCTTCGTGGCGACCACCGGCGGGCCGAACTACGGGAGCTGGTTCTTTGCCTTGCACATCTACCAGCAGTCGTTCTCCTACCTGCAACTCGGCTACGGCGCGGCGCTCGCCTGGGTCTTCCTGGTCGTCATTATGATCCTCACCGGACTGAACTTTCTGCTGGCGCGCCGTTGGGTGTTCTATCGGGGGGCGAGGTAAGGCATGGCAACCGTTGTCGAAGGCGCGGTGCGGACCGGTAACGTCTCGCAGTCCCGGACGATCACGCGCCGGCCCATCGTTCGACCGGTGGTGGTCTACGTCGTCACGGCGGTGTTGGCCGTGCTCTTCCTCTTCCCCTTCGCCTGGTCGGTGCTCAGCGGGCTGAAGTCCGCCAACGAGATGTACGCCTACCCGCCGGTGTTCGTGCCGGCCCACCCGTTGCTTAGCAACTACGTCACGGCCTTCAACCTCTTCCCCTTTGCTACCTGGTACCGGAATACGATCACCGTGGTGGTGCTGAACACCCTCGGGCTGGTGCTCAGCTCCTCGATCGTCGCCTACGGGTTCGCGCGCTTCGAGTTCCGCTTCAAGAGCCTGCTCTTCACGATCACCCTTGCCACGCTCATGTTGCCCGGCCAGATCTACCTCATCCCTCGCTTTATCCTCTTCCACTATCTCGGCTGGATCGACACGTTGAAGCCGCTCTGGGTACCCGCCTGGTTCGGCGGCGGCGCCTTCGCGATTTTCCTGATGCGCCAGTTCATCCTCACCTTGCCCCGCGAGCTCGATGAAGCGGCGATCGTCGACGGCGCCGGCTACTTCCGGGTCTTCTGGAATATCCTGGCGCCCCTATGCAAGCCGGCGATCGCCACGCTGTCCGTGCTGACGGTCATCAGCAACTGGGATTCTTTCCTGGACCCGGTTATTTTCCTCTCCACGCCCTCCAAGTTCACGGTGGCGATAGGCCTCTGGTTCTTCAAGTCCCAGGAGTTTTCGACCAAGCCGACGGACCAACTGCTCATGGCGGCGGCGGTGACGAGCGTAATCCCGCCGATCGTGCTCTTCTTCTGCTTCCAGCGCTACTTCGTCCGGGGCATCGCCCTGTCCGGGCTGAAGGAGTAGCGAGCCAGTCGTGCGGCAACGTTCCGAGCGGCGTGGCCGCTCGGATGGCAGTCGGCGCTCAGCGGGGGCGGCGACCAGGACACCGGTGTGGTAAGGAAGGAATCGGATCAACCATGGCGCAACAGCTCGATCGGCGACGGTTTTTGATCCTTGGCGCTGGCGCGGTAGGCGCCGCCTCGCTCCTGGCCGCCTGCGGTGCCGGGGCGACGACGACGGCAACCTCCGGCGCGGCGACCGCCTCGGCAGCAAGTACGACCAGTGCGGCGGCCGCTGCCGCCAGCGCCCCCGCCGCGGAGCCGACGGCGGCGGTCGCGAACCCCGCCAAGCCCCGCGTGACGCTGACGTTGATGAAGTTCGCCGGCCTCGGCTGGGAGCAGGACGACCGCGCCGCCGACATCTTCCGCAAGGCGAACCCGGACGTCGCCGTCAATGTCCAGCCGGTGGTGTACGCCAATATGTTCCAGAAGAACCTGACCGACGGCGCCGCCGGCACCTTGGGCGATCTCTACGCCGGCCACAACAAGTGGATGCCGCAGTTGCAGAGCAAGGGCATCGCGCTTGACCTCAGCTCCCACGTCGCCCAGGACGCGACGAAGATGAACTTCAGCGACATCTTCCCGTCGGTCATCGCCGACGCCAAAGGCATCGGGGCGGACGGCAAGCTCTTTACCCTGCCGACGGTCGTCCACCCCGCCGGCAACGCCATCGTGCTCTTCAACGTGGACCTCATGAAGAAGGCCGGGGTCGCGCTGCCGAAGGACAATAACTGGACGATCGACGACTTGAACCAGATCGCCCGCTCGGCCGGGAGCCCGAAGGACGGCATCTTCGGCACCCAGGTGACGTTGTCGAGCCCGCTCTACGCCGATCAGGTGACGCGCGGCTGGGGCAGCGATGCGAAAGTCGGCTCGGAGGACGCCTGGCTCCTCTCCAAAGACGGCACGAAACAGCAGCTCGGTTCGGCCCCGGTGAAGGCGGCCTTCGATTGGTATTGGCAGTTGATCAAGGACGGGTTCGTGCCGATCTCCAGCGATGCCACCCCCAATACCCCGGGTGGCGACTTCTTCACGGCGGGCAAGGTCGTCACCCAGGGCGCCATCGTGGGCCAGTACCAGCAGGACAAGAGCATCATCAACGGCAAGTTTGAGATGCAGGCGTTCCTGTGGCCGCTGGGGCCGCACGGCTATCGCGGCAGTTGCCTTTCCTACAACACCTATGCCATCTACTCCAAGACGAAGCACCCGGACGAGGCGTTCGCGCTCCTCACGCAACTCACCAGCAGCGATACCGGACTCTGGGCGTCGTCGCAGGGCGGTTCCGAGCCCTATGCGCGCAAGTCGGTCTGGTCCAGTCCGGACCTCTGGAAGGCCAATCCGATCACCCAGGCGGCCGGCGAGTGGCTGAGCAGCGGCGTCGACCCGTTCCCGCAGCCGGCCAATCTGCGCTTCAGCGAATGGCTGGATGCCTGGAGCCAGAACCTCTCCAAGTACCTGGACGCCAAAGAGACCTGGGACCAGATGTACGCGCACACGCAAACCGCCTGTCAGAACATCCTGAACGAGCCCAAGCCGTAGCTGGCCGCTCAGGGATAGACCTTCTTCTGCTCGCTCAGCATCGCGACGAAAGTTGCGATGCGGCGGGCACGCGTC
>JAICXR010000264.1 GCA_025980355.1 Chloroflexota bacterium
GACCCGGTGCCGATGCACCCCGCGGCGACCGAGCCTGCGATGGCCGTCGAGCGTCCGGACGCTGGCAGCGAACCAGCGCCGGAACTCGGCCCGCGGGCCGAGGAGGTGGCAGAAATCGTCCACCTGCGCCCGCGCCCGGCCGGCGTCCCGCGCCCGGTTAGGCCGCAAGCTACCCGGGACTGGGCGGCGGAATCGACCGATGCGGCGACCGCCGAGCGGCTAGTACGCTTGGCCAGCCTTCTGGTCCCCGACATGGCGGAGCCGACGTCGGCGCCCGGCCGGGAACAGGCGTCCTCCGCCGTGCCGGACGAAGGCGGGCAGGGTGGACGCCCCGAACCAGGGACCAGCGCGGCCGGACCGGCCGTTCCGCCGGGCGGGGCGTCCGGCGTCTGGGGGCAGCCGAGCGTTGTCGACCGGGTGCGGCCCGAGCCGGCGCCGATCGGCGATTCGGCGCGTCGCCTCCTGGAGCCGCTGGTCGGCGTCGACCTCGCGAGCGTGAAGATGTACCGCGGACCGGAAGCGAGCGCCCTGGCCGCCGCCCAGGACGCCGATGCCTTTACGGTGGGGGGCACCGTGGTGCTGGGCGCTGGCGCGCAGGCGGAGACGCCGGAAACGCTGGGACTGCTGGCGCACGAGTTGACGCACGTGGCGCGCAATCGTCAGCCGCGTTTTATCCCGCCGATCGTTGGCGCGGCGCCGGCGTTCCCGACGACAGCGAACGGGACATCGGACGGCGCGGGGCCGGTAGCGAGTGAGGAAGGGATGGCGCGGCAGGTCGAGGAGCGCGTGCGCGGCGCGGCCCGGCGCCGGGCGGAGCCTTCCACCGGGCCGACCGGAACTGCCGACCGGGACCCTGCGCTGGCGACGGCGCCGCGCGGCGAACGATCGAGCTGGGGCAGGTTGCCCGCTCCCTGGGAGCCGTTGCCCGATTGGCTGGCGCCGCCTCCCGACTCGGCGTCGTCTGGCGCGCCGGGCGACGACCAGCGGGCCGATGCGGGCGCACCGGACGGCATTGGATTCAGGTCACAGGTCATCGCGGTTCCGGGCCATGGGATCCAGCGGGCGGAGTCGGGGCGGCAGCCCGTCGCGGCGACGCCGCAGGCGGCGTCGGTGACGGCGGGCGGCGGCCAGCCCGAGCCGGACCTGGACGCCCTGGCGCGCCAGGTCTACAGCGTCTTGCGGCGGCGACTCGAGGCCGAACGACGGCGCACGGGCTAGCAGGAGAGGGAAGAAGGCGATGAGCGGCAGCAACATGGCCACGGCGTCCATCATCAATAAGGACTCTGGCCACGAGATCAAGTGCAAGTTCAATCCCAAAGAGTACTCCTTTGCCAAGCAGAACACCTGGACGCCGACGCAGGGCAAGGGATCGAATGTGCCGCAGATGGAGTTCGGCAGCGGAAAGCCGGCAACCCTGACGATGCAGCTCTTCTTCGACACCTACGAGGACGGCAATAACGCCGAGGATGTCCGCAAGACGTTCACCGACGAGATCTGGGGACTCATGATGGTGGACAGCAGCTTGAAGAACGCCAAGACACGGAAGAGTCGGCCCCCTATGGTACGGTTCCAATGGGGCAAAGCCTGGTCGTTCGACGCCGTCATCACCAGCATCACGCAGAAGTTCACCCTCTTCCTACCTGACGGGACGCCCGTCCGCGCCACAATGGACGTGACGTTCCAGCAGATCGCGGACGAGAAGCTCTATCCCAAGCAGAATCCTACCTCCGGCGGCGTCGGCGGCGAACGAATCTGGCGCGTCAAGGAGGGAGACACGCTGGCGGGGATCGCCTACGCCATGTACGGCGACGCGACGCGGTGGAGGCCGATCGCCGATGCAAATCGACTGACGCGGCTCCGTCGACTGACGGCCGGGGCCACGCTGGAGATCCCCAATGCCTGACGACAGCGTCCTGCTCCCCCAGTGCTTCCTCAAAATCGACGGGGCGGACGCACCGGAGGAGTTCATGCGCGACCTCATCGAGGTGACCGTGGAGAGCAGCTTGCACCTGCCCGACGTGGCGACGCTCACGCTGCACGACCACGATCTCAGCTGGGCGGACGGCCACGCGCTCGAACCGGGCAAGACCATCCTGGTCGAGATGAGCCGGGATCAGCGCCGGCAGGTCGTGTTCGACGGTGAGATCGTCGAGGTGGAGCTCGCGATGACGCCGCATGTGCCGCAACTGGTCGTACGGGCCTTCGACCGGATGCACCGGCTCAGCCGCGGTCGGCGGGCACGCTCCTTCGTCAACGTGACCGACGGCGATCTTGTCCACAAGATCGCGGGCGAGGCGGGGCTCACGGCGACCGTGGACGACGGTCAGGTCAACGAATACGTGCTGCAGAATGCCGTGACCAACCTGGAGTTCCTGCGCCAGCGGGCGATCGCCATGGGGAACCTGCTCTATGTCCGCGGCAAGACACTCCACTGCGAGCCGCCGGGCGGGACCGGGGCGGCTGCCAGTCTGGAGTGGGGCGTCAACCTGACGGAGTTCTGCCCCCGGTTGACGACCGTCGACCAGGTGAGCGAGGTGACGGTGCGCGGCTGGGACCCCCGGACCAAACAGGCGGTGGTTGGTCAAGCCAGTTCCGGCAAGGGGGCGCCCACCGTTGGCGAAAGCCGGAGCGGCGCCCAGATCGCCCAGAGCGCCTTTGGCGATGCCAGGACGCTCGTGGCCGACCGGCCGCTGCGCTCCCAGGGGTTGGCGGACAAAGTGGCCCAGGGGGTGGCCAACCGCTCCGCGGAGCGGTTTATCGAAGCGGAAGGGACCTGCCACGGCCAGCCGGCGATCGTCGCCGGGGCGACGGTGACCGTGAAAGGGGTGGGGACGCGTTTCGGCGGCTCCTACTTCGTCACGAGCGCCAGCCACGAGTACACGGTCCATCAAGCCTATACGACGCGCTTCAGCGTCACGGGGCAGCACCTCGCGACCTTGCTCGGACTCCTGGCGGGCTCGCCTCAGGCGCGGCAGTCGCCGCCGACCCTGGCCATCGGCGTCGTGACCAACGCCCAGGACCCCGAGGGCCTCGGTCGCGTCAAGGTGAAATTCCCCTGGCTGTCGGACCAGGACGAGAGCGACTGGGCGCGGATGGTGACGCCGGGCGGCGGGCCACAGCGCGGCCTGCAATTCGTACCGGAAGTCAACGACGAGGTGATGGTCGGGTTCGAGCAGGGCGACATCCAGTGCGCCTACGTGCTGGGCGGCCTCTGGAACGGCCAGGACGCGCCGCCGAAAAAGAGCGATCAGCTGCTCAGTTCGGATGGCAAGGTCCAGGAGCGCCTCATCCGGTCACGCTCCGGCCACGTCATCACCCTGGACGACACGGAAGGGGCCGAGAAGGTGTCCGTGGTGGACAAGAGCGGCAACAAGGTGGTCATCGACAGCGCCGCGAACAAGCTCACCATCGAGGTACAGGGCGACACGGAGATCACGGCCAACGGCAGCGTCAAGATCACGGCCCAGGACAGCATCTCCCTGCACGCGCAAACGGGGCAGGTGCAGGTGCAGGGCATGGGCGTGAAGGTGGACGGCGGCGCGGCGACGGTCGACGTCTCCGGCTCGATGATCAATCTCAACTCCTGAGGGGAACGGCGGCATGAACGGGAACGGCAACCTCGGCGACTTCCTGGGCGTAGGCTGGGCCTACCCGGTCGGGGTCGACACGCACGGGCGGGTGGCGCTGGCGCGCCACGAGGAGGACATCAAACAGGCGATCCGCATGATCCTGCTGACGCCGAAAGGGCAACGGGTGATGCGGCCGGAGTTCGGCTCCCGGCTGCACGAGCTGGTGTTTGCTGCCAACGACGTGACCACGGCCGGACGCGCGGCCTACTTCGTCCAGGAAGCCCTGGGCATGTGGGAGCCGCGTATCGACCTGGAAGACGTGAGCGCGGCGCCGGATCCGACCGACGCCAATCGCCTGCTGATCGAGATCCGCTACGAGATCAGCGCCACCCACGATCAGCGCTCGCTGGTGTTCCCCTTCTACACCATCCCGGCGGAGGAGGCGCGGTGACCCGGCGCCGACCGGCATCGACCGTCCCCACGGTGCACTAGAAAGACGAGGAGAACATGGCGCTACCGGTTCCGGTGCTCGACGACCGGCGCTTTCAGCAGATCGTCGACGAGGCGAAAAGCCTCATCCCGCGCTATTGCCCGGAGTGGACCGACCACAACGTCAGCGACCCCGGCATCGCGTTGATCGAGCTGTTCGCCTGGATGACCGACATGCTGTTGTATCGCGTCAACCAGGTGCCGGACAAGATGTACGTCAAATTCCTCGAGCTCATCGGCGTCACCTTGCAGCAGCCGCGTGCGGCGGTCGCGCCGCTGACGTTCTATCTGTCTGCCCCGCAGCCGACCGACGTGGTCATCGCCGCCGGGACGGAAGTGGCCACGGTGCGCACCGACACGAGCCCGGCCATCACCTTCACGACCGAGCAAGCATTGACGATCCGCCCGGCCGGCATCGTCGGGGCCTACACGCGCAGGCCGAGCGCCAGCGGCTCCGACTGGACGCCGCACGACTTGCGGGAGTTGCTCTTGCCGGGAAAGCGGATCCCGATCTTCCCCGCCGAGCCGGCGCCTGGCGATGCATTCTACCTGGCCCTGGACAGTGACCTCGGCAGCCATGTCCTGGCTCTCGTGGCGGGCTGCGAGACGGCCGGCGGGGCGGGCGTGGACCCGCGCGACCCGCCGCTGGAGTGGCAGGTCTGGCAGGGCGAGCCGGCCCGTTGGGTGACCTGCGAACTGGAATACGACGGCACGGGCGGCTTCAACTATTCCGGCGAGATCATCCTGCACACGCCGCCGATGGTGGAGCGCGAATTCCACGAGGGCGCCTTCCACGCGCCTCGCGCTTTCTGGCTGCGCTGTCGCCTGACCGAACCGCGCCCCGGGCAGGGGAGCTACCGAAACTCACCGGCGATCGAGCGGCTGATCGCCCAATCACGCGGGGGAACGGTGAACGGCCGCCACGCCGCGATCGTGACCGACGAGCTGCTGGGCGTCAGCGACGGCTCGCCCGGCCAGACCTTCACCGTGCAGCACACGCCCATCCTGGCGCTGGACCCCGAGCGGGATTACCTCGCCGTGACGCCGCCGAGCGGTGCGGTGGAGCGCTGGACGGTCGTGCGCGACTTTGGCGACTCCAAGCAGGATGATCGCCATTTCACGCTCGACAGCATGACCGGCACATTAACGCTGGGGCCGTCGCTGCTGCAGCCGGACGGCAAGCTCTTCCACTTTGGCGCCGTGCCGATCAAGGGCAGTATCGTGCGCATGCAGCGCTACCAGCACGGCGGCGGCGTGGCGGGAAACGTGCCCCGGGGCACCCTTCGCGTGCTCAAGTCGGCGGTTCCCTACGTGCGCGAGGTGAC
>JAICXR010000279.1 GCA_025980355.1 Chloroflexota bacterium
CTGGCCGTCTCGGCCAGCGATCGGGACGACTTGCACGCCATCGTCCCCGGCGCCGCTATCACGGTGCTCCCAAACGGCGTCGACGACACCGTCTACGCCCCGATGCCGGAGGTTTGTGAGGAAGTCGACAGCATCCTGTTCGCCGGCAAGATGGACTTCCGGCCCAACGTCGAAGGCGCCGTCTGGCTGGTCAACCGGGTCATGCCATTGGTCTGGGCTTGCCGGCCGGCGGCGCGGCTGACGCTCTTCGGTCGCGACCCGGCGCCGGCGGTGCGGCGTCTGGCCGCCGATCCGCGCATTATCGTCACCGGTCACGTGCCGGGGACGCCGGCGGAGAAGCTGGCGCTCGCCCGGGCCGCGGCGGTCGCCGTGCCCTTGCTTTCCGGCGGCGGCACCCGGCTGAAGGTGCCAACGGCGCTGGCGATGGCGCGACCGCTCGTCAGCACCCCGTTGGGCGCCGCCGGCTACGACCTGCGGTCGGGGAAGGATCTCCTGCTCGCGGGCACGGCCGCCGAGTTCGCCGCCGCGCTCCTGCGCCTCCTCCAGGATCGGAAGCTGGCCGCGCAACTAGGCGCCCAGGGACGCCACGCCGTCCAGGAGCGCTTCACCTGGCGACGGCTGCTGCCGGCCCTCGATCGGGCCTATGCCGAGGCGCTCGATGGGGGAGGTTGAGCGCGTTGCGGTCATCGCGACGGTTCGGAACGAGGCGGCGACGATCGACGATCTGCTCCGTTCGATGCTCGCCGGGACCCGCTTGCCGGATGAGATCGTCATCGTCGACGCCGGTTCGACCGACGGCACCTATGCCGCGTTGCAACGTTGGGCCGCGCGTGTCCCGCGCCTGCGCGTGCTAGCTCAGGCTGGTTGTGGGCGCTCGGAGGGCCGCAACCTGGCCATTGCCGCGACCGCTGCCCGCTGGATCGCCGTCACCGACGGCGGTGTCCGGCTCGATCCCGGCTGGCTGGCGGCGCTCCTGGCGCCGATCGAACAGGCCGCCGGCGATCCCCCCGACGTCGTCGCCGGGTTCTTCCGCATGGCACCGGCCACGCCCTTCGAGCTGGCGTTGGGGGTGACGACGCTGCCCTTGGCGCGCGAGATTGCGCCCGCTCGCTTTCTGCCCTCCAGCCGGTCGGTGCTCTTCTCGCGCCAGGCCTGGGCGGCGGCGGGCGGCTATCCGGAGTGGCTGGACTACGGCGAGGACCTGGTCTTCGACCTCGCGCTCCGCCGGGCGGGGGCCCGTTTCGTCTGGGCGCCGCAGGCCGTTGCCTATTTCCGGCCGCGCCAGCGCCTCGCCGAGTTCTTCCGCCAGTACTTCCACTATGCCCGCGGCGACGGCAAGGCGCTGTTGTGGCCACGGCGGCACGCCATCCGCTACGCCAGTTACGGGGCGCTCCTGGCCTTGCTCGCCACCGTCGCCCGGGCCGGTCGCCGCCCCGCCGGCTGGGCCGCGGCCGCCACCATCGCCGTTGGCGCCGCGCTCTACCTGCGCCAACCCTACCGGCGCCTCGCGTGCCCTGAAGATCCCGCCCTGCAGGTTAGCGACTGGCGCGACCGGCTCCGCATCCTGGCCTGGTTGCCGGTGTTGCGCCTGACCGGCGACCTGGCGAAGATGCTGGGCTACCCGGTCGGCCGCCTCTGGCGCCGGCAACGACGCGGCGCAATCCCGGCCGACCCGACGGCGCCGCGCTACCGGCTGGCGATAGGGTGAATCAACTCCGAGGGGGTTTCTCCCAACCCCCGCCCATTCTTCGCCCAACCTGGCTGCCGGCCGTAGCGCCGTCAGACCAGGTCGATCTCTCGATCGTCATCGTGCATCGCAGCCTGCCCTGGGCGATGCTCAAGGAGTGCCTGGCGGCCATCGAGCGCGGGCGCGGGGGCCTGGATTGCCAGGTGATCCTGGTCGATCAGGGCGTGTCGGCGGACGTCGATCGACCCCTGGCGGCGTACTACCCCTGGGTGGAACTCGTCGTCGACCGGTCGGACCGCGGCTACGCCGCGTCCAACAACCTCGGTCTCCGCCGAGCCACCGGCCGCTTCCTGCTGCTGCTCAACGATGACGTGCAACTGCCGCGCACGGCCTTGCGCGACCTGGTCGCCTGGATGGACGCCCATCCCCGCGCGGGCTACGCCGGGCCGCGCCTGGTGCTGCCGGACGGACGGCTGGACCGGGCCTGCCGGCGGGCCTTCCCCACGCCGATCGTCTCCCTCTACCGGCTGTCGGGCCTGTCGCGCCTCTTCCCGACGAGCCGGGTATTCGGCCGCTACAACCTGACGTACTTGCCGGTGGACCAGACGGCGCGCGTGGATGCCGTCGTCGGCGCTTGCATGCTCGTCCGCCGCCGGGCGGCCGAGGAGGTGGGGCTGCTTGATGAGACCTACTTCATGTACGGCGAGGACATCGATTGGGCCTATCGGATGCAGCAGGCGGGCTGGGAAGGCTGGTACCTCGCCGACATCGTGGCGTTGCACGACAAGGCGTCCAGCAGCAAGCGACGCCGCCTGCGCACGACGTACGAGTTCTACCGGGCGATGGTGATCTTCTACCGCCGCCACTACGCGCGCCATGTGCCCCAGGTCGTCACCTGGCTCGTGCTGACGGGGATTCTGCTACGCGGGAGTCTTGCGACCGCGATCGCCTCGCTGCGCGAGGCCGGGCGAGCCGCGACGTCATAACAGCCGGGTCGTTCAACGGTCGGTGTGGGTGCCGTGGGAGGGACTTGAACCCTCACGCCCTTGCGGGCACATGGCCCTCAACCATGCTTGTCTGCCTATTCCAACACCACGGCGGAGCGGAAGATAGCGTACCATGGGGACGTTGAGGAGACAAAGCATGGCCGGTCGTTTGGTCCGTCGCTGGTGGCACGTGGCGTGATGGCCGTCGGCGGCGCACTTGCCGCTCCCGAGACCATCGGGACGTATACGATCGCCACGTTGGGCAGCCACTCCGCCCTGCAAATCCTGCGCGGGGCGCGCGCCGAGGGCTTTGCGACGCTGGCCATCTGCACGGAGGCGTCGGAGGGGATCTATCGTCGCTACCCGTTTGTCGACCAAATCCTCGTGCTCCCCTCCTTCCCCGCCCTCGTCGACCGGCAGGACACGTTGCGGGAGGCCAACGCCATCCTCGTGCCGCACGGCAGCTTCGTCGCCCATCTCGGCGTGGAGCGGAACAAGCAACTGCAGATCCCCTATTTCGGCAACAAGCACGTGCTGGACTGGGAGACCAACCGCAACGCCCAGCGCCACTGGCTGGAGCGGGCGGGTTTGCACATGCCGCGCGAGATCACGAGTGCCCAGGAGATCGACTGTCCCGTCATCGTGAAGTTGCACGGCGCGCGCGGCGGCAGCGGCTACTTTTTCGCCCGCGACGCCGCCGAGTTTACGGCGCGCACGGCCGGGATGGCGGCCGGCAGCTACACGGTGCAGGAAGCCCTGATCGGCGCACCGGTCTATCTGCACTACTTCTATTCGCTGCTGGCGGAACGGCTGGAGTTCCTTGGCGCCGACATCCGCTACGAGACGAACGTCGATTCCCTGGGCCGGCTGCCCTCGGAAAACCAGCGCGGCCTGCCGATCGACCCGAGCTACGTCGTCGTCGGCAATATGCCGCTCGGCGTCCGGGAGTCCATGCTGCACAACGTCTACCACCTCGGCGAGTCGGTGGTCGCCGTGTCGCGCATGCTCTGCCCGCCGCGCGGCCTGTTCGGGGCCTTTTGCCTGGAGGGCATCATCACGCCCGACGAGCAGTTTTCGGTGTTCGAGATCTCGGCGCGCATCGTCGCCGGCACCAACGTCGCGCTCCCGTCGTCGCCCTACGCCGACCTGTACTACGGGGAGCCGATGTCGACCGGGCGGCGGATCGCCCGCGAGCTCCGGAACGCCATCCTGACCGGCCGCCTGGCGGAGCTCGTGGAGTAGGGATCGCTGCGCGTACAGCGGAGGGGAGACGATATGAAGCGTACTGTGGTGACGCTCGGCATCAATTCGGCCTTGCAGATTCTGCGCGGGGCGCACGACGAAGGCATGCAGACGCTGTGCGTCTGTCTCTCCCGCCACAGCGAACTGTACCGTCGCTACGCCTTCATCGACCGGGTGGAGGTGGTGGCGGACTACACGGAGTTGCCGGCGCTCTGCGCCCGGCTGGACCCGGCCACGACCTGCGTCGTGCCGCACAGCTCCTTCCTCAGCCGCCTGGGATCGGTCGGCATCGCCGCCCTCCCGGCGCCTTATTTCGGCAGTCGGGAGGCGGCGGTCTGGCAGGAGGCGCGGGAGCGCCAACGCCAGTGGATGGCGCAGGCGCGGCTGAACCTGCCCCGCGTCTTCCGGCACATCGATGAGATCGACGCTCCGGTCGTCGTCAAGGCCGGCGGCGGCATGCGGGGCGACAACTTCTTCGCCCGCAACCAGCGCGAGTTCGAGCGCCGGCTGCGCGACTTCCGGGCCCAGCAGTACGTGATCCAGGAGTACATCATCGGCGTCCCGATCATGCTGCACTACTTCGCCTCCCCCCTGAGCGGCCAGATCGAATTCCTGGCGGCCGACCGTCGCTACGAGACGAACGTCGACTCGCTCGGTCGGATCCCGACGGAGAACCAGGCCGGCCTGCAGATCGAGCCGACGTTCGTCCGGGTCGGCAACCTGCCGGTGGCGATCCGGGAGTCGTTGCTGAGCGAGGTCTACCGGATGGGCGAAGCCCTGGTGGCGGTCTCCCGCGACCTGTTCCCGCCGCGCGGCCTGTTCGGCCCCTTCTCCCTGGAGGCGATCATCACGCCTAGCCAGCAGTTCTACGCCCTGGAGCTTTCCACGGCGATCGTCGGCGGCACCAACCTGTTCATCAACGGCTCCCCCTACTCCGCGCTCTTTTTCGACGAACCCATGAGCATGGGCCGCCGCTGCTCGCGGGAGATCCGGCTGGCGGAGGAGGCGGGGAGGCTGGAGCAGGTCGTGTCGCTACCGGCGGGGCCGCGCGGGTAATGCGTTGCATCGAGTGACCGACCCAGGACGATGCATGAGGACAGGGCCGCCAGGCCCCTGGCGCGGATCGTTGACTTTCTAAGGAGAGGGTAGGGATGCGCGCACTCGATCCGATCACCCGCGCCGACTTCCAGCGGCTCAGCGCGTTGCGCCTGCGGGAGGCGGAGGACCTCCTGACTCACGGCCACAACGAGGGAGCC
>JAICXR010000236.1 GCA_025980355.1 Chloroflexota bacterium
CCGCCATCCGTCGACTTCCAGACGCCACCGGGTCCACCGGCATACACCAACGAGGCGTCGGCCGGATCGACGGCGACGGCCGACACGCCGGTTGCCGGGCCGACGTAGCTCCAGGCGCCGGCGGCCGAGGCCAGCGTCGGTTGGCCGCCAAAGAAGAGCGGCAGCGCCAACAGCGGTGGCAACAGCCAGGTGAGTAATTTGTGCGGGTTCACGGCACCCTCCTTCTGCCGACATGAACGAAGCGATAACAGGAAGGCTACGCCAGATGCGTTTTGGCCGGCGACTGAAGTCGCGCCTACCGACGGGCGAAGCGGGTATCCTCTGGGTGCTGCGCGGACCGGGTCCCAACCCGCGAAGTCGGGTTTCGCCGGGTTTAGCCGCGACTTCAGTCGCCAGGCGCGCCTTTGACAACGGACCGAAGTGGTCGGAGCAGCATTCAGCCTGCGCCGAGCTGCTGGCGGACGCTGCGCGTATCGTAGAAGACCCAGGCCTCGGCGATCTTGCCGTTGACGATCCGGTAGAACTCTCCCACCGTGACGCTGGCGTGCCTGCCCGTCGCGGCGATGTCCCCGAATCGTTGGCGTTGCGCCCCGGCGACCGTGCCACGCCAGCTCACCTCGTCCCCCTCGGCGATGACGCTGGCGATGGCAATGTGGATATCGGGGAAGGCGGCGGTGAGCTCATCGCGGTAGTGCCTCAGCGCTTCCCGGCCTTGTGCCACGCCACCCGGCGCGCTGGGGATGTGGTACACGACGTCGGCAGCGACCAACTCCTCAAAGACATCCGGATTATGCTGGTTGATTACCTCCTCAACATACCGGCGGGCGATGTCGTGGATATCCTGACCGGGCATGCGCCTTCTCCTTCTGCGTCACCGTCGAACGGCTGCCGAGCAGCGTTAAGGCACAATGTAACAGCCGGAGCGGGACCATTCAACCCGGATCGAGCGTCGGATGGCGACGCCATTGTCGGGGGCGCCAGCCTTGTTATAATCCTGCCGCCATGGACCGGGGATGGTTTCCGGGCATTGGTTGAGGAAGGACGCTATGAGAGACGGTAAGCTGGCTGTCGCGATCCAAGGGGCCGGCTGGGTATCGACCGAACACATCCGCGCCTATCAGCGGAACCCGCATGCGCAGGTCGTCGCCATCGGCAGCCGGACGCGGGAGGGCGCGCAGCGCAAGGCGCGGGAGGTCGGCCTGGACGTTCCCTGTGTCGACACGATGGCCGACCTGCTGGCCCAGCCCGGCCTCGACGCCGTCTCGATCTGCACGCCGCCGCAGCGGCACAGCGAAGAGACGATCCAGGCGGCCCGGGCGGGCAAGCACATCCTGATCGAGAAGCCCGTCGCCGTCACCGTCGACGAGCTGCACCGGATGGACCAGGCCGTGCGCGAGGCCGGTGTGCGGACGGTCGTCAGCTTCGTGCTGCACTGGAATCCGGCGGTCCAGAACATCAAGGCGCTGCAGGCCGCCGGAATGCTGGGCACGTCCTTCTACGTCCAGACCGACTACTGGCACAACCTTGAGCAGGCCGGGCTGCTCGGCCACGGCGGCGGCGTCAGCGCCATGCTCGCCGGCGGCTGCCACGCGATGGATATGGCGCGGCACCTCATGGAGAGTGATGTGGTCGAAGTGACGGCGCTGGGCTGGTCACCCGAGGCGGGATCGGCCAGTGGCGAGGAGCACCCCGGCATGGCCAACACCGTCGCGCTGGTCCGCTTCGCCGACGGCAGGATGGGCAAAGTCTCCGGCTGCACCTCGCAGTGGATGCCGTACCAGTTCAACATCGACATCTTCGGCACGGACGGCGTGGTGCGCGGCAACCGCCTGTACACCCGCCAACTGCCGGGCCTGACCGACCTGGCCGAACTCCCGACGATCCTCCCCGATCGCGGCGACGTCGCCCACCACCCGTTCCGCCAGGAGATCGACCACTTTGTCGACTGCGTCCTGAACAACCGCGAATCCCCCGTCAGCTTGCACGACGCCGTCAACACCCACGAAGCCTGTTTCGCCGCCGACCGCAGTGCGGCCGAGGGCGGTCGGCCGATCAAGCTGCCTCTAACGTCATAAGAAGCGACCGGTCACGGCGGACACGAGCGGCGGGCCCGGCCACGGGCAGGGCGGCGAGCGGATACTGAAGCCAGTGCGGATCGCCCGCGGCTATTATGGCTGGACGCTGCTCGTGGCCCTCGGCGGCGTGACGATCATCGCCTATGGCACTATGCAGTACTCCTTCGGCGTGCTGGTGGTGCCGGTGGGCCAGGAGATGGGCTGGAGCCGGGCCGACCTCTCGGTGAGCTATTCGATCGCCCTCGTCGTCGCCGGGGTGCTGGGCTATCCCATCGGCCGCTGGATCGACCGCTACGGCGCCCGGGCGGTGATGGCGACCGGCTCCGTCATCGGCGGGCTGGCGCTGATCCGGCTCTCCGGCGTCCACGGCCTCTGGCAATGGGACATCCTCTGGGGCGGTGGGCTGGGCGTCGCCGGGGCGATGACGCTCTACCCGGTGAGCTTCGCCGTCGTGGCCAACTGGTTCCACCGTCGCCGCGGCTCGGCGATGGCCGTGCTCAATGTGCTGGGCGGCCTGGCCTCGCCGATCTACATCCCCCTGGCCGGCTGGCTGGTCCCCCACGCCGGCTGGCGGGAGACGCTGGTGGTCCTGGGGCTGACCCAATGGTGCGTCGCCCTGCCGCTGGTACTCCTGACGGTCCGGCGCCACCCGGAGGACATGGGTCTGTTCCCGGACGGCGCGCGGTCGGCCGAGACGGTGCTGAGCACGCCGCGCTCCGGCTTTACCCTCCGTCAGGCGATGCGCCGCTCGCCCTTCTGGTCACTCATGCTGTCCAATGGCCTGGCGCTCATCGGCTCGAACGTGCTGTTCGTGCACCAGATCGCCTATATGATCGGGCGCGGCGAGAGTCCCGCCGTCGCGGCGACGCTGGCCGGACTGATCGGCGTCGCCAGCCTGCCGGGCCGCTACGTCTTCAACACCATGAGCGACCGCTTCCATTCCCAATCGCTGCTCGCCATCTGTCAGGCGACGCTGGCGCTGGGCGTGGTGATGCTGGCGCGGGCCGACTCGACGGGCTGGCTGATCGCCTACGTCGTCGTCTACGGCGCCGCCTTCGGCGCGGCCGGGCCGCTCTTCGCCTCCGTCCGCGCCAAGCACTTCGGCCGTCGCGCCTACGCGACGATCAGCGCGGTCCAGGGCCTCCCGGCGCTCGGCGCGGCGTTGGGTCCCGTCGCCGCCGGTTGGTTGTACGACCGCACGCACGGCTACCAGTTCGCCTTCGCCATCGTGGCGGCCCTCTACGCGGTCAGTGCGGTGGCGATGGTGATGACGCCCAAGCCGAATACAGAGCCCGTCGCTGGACTACCGAGCGGTCGGACGCTCCAGGAAGAAACCGGTCCGGCCGACCGCTGAGGGTCCGTGCACCCTTTGCCCCTATCGACGGCGGCGTGATGCGCCGCCGTTGTTAGACCTTTGGCTTGTTCTTCAACATGGCGTCGAGCGTTGGGTCGATCTTCGCCGCGACGTCGTTCGCCGTGGCCTGGCCGTTCCAGGCCGGCTTGAGCCCATCGGTGATGACTTTGCTCCACTGATCCCAGCCGGGCACGAACCACCAGGGAGTGAATCCGGCTGTGGACGCCGGATCGTAGAACGCCTCGATGAAGCGGCTGGGCTGGCCGTCGCTTGGCAGGCCGTACTTGGCCATCGACTTGCGCCCCGGGAACCAGACGCCATTCACGCCGAGCATTTTCTGCACTTCGTCGGAGACCATGAAGGTGTTCCAGGTCCAGGCTTCGTCGGGATGCTTGGCCCCCTGCACGATGACGAAACCCTGCCCGCCCACGATCTGGACCTGGGCCGGGCCGCCCGTGGGGATCGGCGCCACGTCCCAGTTCTTGACCGCCACGCCCTTGTCGTGCAGGTAGGCGATCAGCCCGATCCACTCGTGGTCCATGCCGTAGAGGCCGAGCGTGAAGGGTTGTTTCCCGTTCGCCTGCTTGCTGATCGCCGTGGCCTCGTCCCCGTAGGGAGTGACGTTGCTCTTCACGCGGGCGTCGAGCAGGGTCTGCAGGGCGGTCTCCGAGGCGGACGCGTCGAACGTCGCCTTGGTGAGGTCCTTGTCGAAATACGTGCCGCCCAGGCTGCCGTAGAGCGGATAGAGCCAGTAATCGTCGGTGGAGTACTGGAAGCCATACTGCTTCTGGGTGCCATTCTTCTGCGTGAGCTTGGTGGCCATACTCCAGAGGTCGTTCCAGGTCCAGCCCGGCTTCGGGTAGGCGATGCCGGCTTCGTCGAACAGGTCCTTGTCGTAATAGATGGCGCTGGTGCCCATGTCGATCGCCAGGGCGTAGTGTTTGCCGTTGACGGCGTAGTTGTTCAGGCGGGCGGGGAAGATGTCGGCAATCCAGCCGGCCGCCGGCTGCCCCGCCCTGGCGATGCGGTCGTCGATGGGCTGGAGGAGACCTCGGAAGACGGCCTCGGCAACCCAGGTGTTGTCGGCGCTGGTGCCATCGGGCGGCGTGCCGCCGGCGGCGAGCGTAATCAGCTTCGTCAGCATATCGCCGTAGCCCACGGCTAGACCGTCCCACTTGATGTTCGGGTTCTGCTGTTCGAATAGCGCGACGATCGGCTTGAACCCGTTATCCCACAGCGTGCCGGTGAAAAAGTGTTCGAACTGCATCGTCACCTGGGCCTTGCCCGGACTGGTCGCCGCGGCGGACGTGCTGGCGGCGACGGCGGAGGCGCTGCTCGCCGTGCCCGTGGCGGAGGCGGTCGTGCTGCTGGCGGTCGTCGTCGCCGGCGCTGAGACCGACGTGCTGGCCGTGGTGGCCTGGCTGGCGCTGGAAAGGGTGGACGTACTGGCGGCGCTGGAGGACGCCGGAGCCACCGTTGCAGTCGTGGTTGCCGCCCCGCCACAGGCGGCGAGGCCGAGACTCGTGGTGCCGGCGAGGGCGGCGAGCAGGAACGTTCGACGGCGTATCAGTGACTCGTGCTCCGGCCCGCGCGCCGGAGACGGCCGTACGACCGGCATCGAGTTGGTATCACGCATGGGCGGTTGCTCCTTTCGTGGACGCGATGACTGCGACGGCATCCATACCGTCGGCTTGGACGCGCGCGGCGGACTGGACCGCCTCCGCTCGCCGGTGATAGGCCGCCCAGGTCTCCAGGCCGTACTCCTCCAGCAAACGGGGCACGGGCCACGCAGGGTCGGCCGATTCCAGGGCGAAGGCGCCCTCTTCCGCCATCGCTTCGACGCGGACGCCCGGGCGTTCGGCCAGCAAGCGTGCCACCTTCGCCTGGTGGCCGTCGACGTGCAACACCTGGCGCTCCAGGTCGATGGTCCGGGACAGTTGGCGTACCCACCGGCTCGTCGAGGCGAGCACCTGGCCCATCGGGTCGATCACCTTGCTGTGCTCCGTGCGCACCGCCGTGACCAACCAGTAGCGATGGAGCCAGGCGTAGCACTGCAGCGGAAAGCCGCCGTCGTAGGCGGAGGGCCAGACGACGAGTTCGGCGCCGCCCCGCGCCAGCGCCGCCCAATGCTCCGGCCAGCCGATGTCGTAACAGATGGCGAAGCCCAGGCGACCAAAGTCGGTGTCGATGATCGGGACGCTCGCCCCCGGCGTGACGTGGCGGTCGGTTATCTCGTCCATGGTCGGGTGGACCTTGTCGTACTGCCCGGCAACCTCACCCTGCCGGTCCAGCAGGAATGCCGTATTGGCGCGGCTGCCATCGGGGCGGACCTGGCAGAAGCTGCCGCAGATGTACGTCCGGTGCCGGCGGGCGCGTTCCGCCAGGGCGCTGATCGTCGGCCCGTCGATGGCCTCGAACACCGGAACGTCGGCCC